>CAYNKM010000045.1:0-8903 GCA_964397795.1 uncultured Desulfovibrio sp.
GACCCCAGCGTCCCGAACGCTGTACTCTAGCCAGACTGAGCCACATCCCGTCAAGGCAATCTGTATAAACAAGCTCCAACTTTTTTGCAAGGCTTTTTTTATTGTCAAGATTGATTTTTTTGAATAGCATGTCAAAAATTCTTCTTTTTGCCATATCATTCATATAAGCAGGCATGCAAATGATTCATGTGATGGTTGTGGACGATTCCACGTTTATGCGAAAATCCATAGTTGATATTCTGGACAAGGATCCGGAAATCAAGGTTGTGGATACGGCAAAGGATGGCGAAGAAGCTCTGCGCAAAGCCCAGGCTCATCCGGAACTTGACGTTATTACCCTGGATGTTGAAATGCCCCGGCTTAATGGATTGGACACCCTTAAAAGACTGATGCAGACCAATCCCCTACCCGTTATAATGATAAGCTCCCTTACCGAAGACGGGGCGGACGCCACCCTGAAGGCGCTGGAATACGGCGCCCAGGACTTTATTCCCAAAAATATGAGCAATAGCGACAAGGAGCATTTTGCCCAGGAACTCTGCAAAAAAGTCAAACTCATGGGACGCCGCAAAAGCATTGTCAAACTTAAATATCACCACAAAAGCCCTGTGCAGCCAGCCACTGCCCCAAAAAGCGGTATCCCCCATACAAAACCGGTCAGAAAACCATCCCCTGTTCATGTTTCAGGCAAAGGCTCAAGGGATCTTGTTGTAATTGGCGTGTCAACAGGAGGACCGCCAGTAGTCCAGAAAATCCTGAGCGCCCTACCTGGCGATCTGCCCGCTTGTGTGCTTATTGCCCAACATATGCCGGCCTCTTTTACTGGACCATTCGCCAAACGTCTCAACAGTGTCAGCCAGTTTGAAGTCACAGAAGCGGTAAACGGCGACAAGCTGATAAATGGTCACGCCTATGTCTGCCCGGGAGGAAAACATATAGGACTGCGTCTTAATGGTCCACTTCCTGAAGTCCTGGTCACAGATCATCCCCGTGACGCTCTCTATAAGCCCACTGTCAATGTTTTAATGGAAACGGCAGGTAATATAATGGGACGCCGCACGGTGGGAGTAATGCTTACAGGTATGGGTTCAGACGGGGTGGATGGAGCAAAGGTCTTGCGCGATAAGGGCGGAACCCTCATTGCCCAGAGCGAAGCCTCCTGTGTTGTCTATGGTATGCCAAAAGCCGTTATAGACGCCAATCTTGCAAATCTTATTCTGGATGCGGACGACATTGCCCAGGCCATTGTGGCATCCGTAAGGGGTTAATCTTGGATAATCTCATGGATATGGATAAAAATCAGCTGGATCCCATTTCTGTTATGGACATGCTCGCTTCGCAGGATAGCGAAGCAGTCAGAAGCGCGGCCTTTGCCGCCGGCGATATGGAGCTTGCGGAAGCCGTGCCGCTACTTTGTGAAAATATCAAAAGCTCAAACATAGGCATCCAGGAAGCGGCCGAATACGCCTTGCGCAGAATTCGCGGCCCTCAAACCGTGGAAGCGCTTCTACCCCTGATGAACAGCGACGACGCGCCTGTGCGCAATGTCGCCATGGACATACTGCGGGAAATAGGCGTTGACAGTATAAGCAGCATGCAGCCCTATATCCGCGGTGATGATACTGATTTGAGAATTTTCACAAGCGATATTCTCGGCTATTGCAAAAGCCATCAATCGGCGCTGCTCCTTGCTGACGCGCTTCTCAAGGATCCCGAAGTCAATGTGCGCTATCAGGCTGCTGTCAGCCTGGGCAGCCTTGCCTATCCAGAATCCGTAGGCGCGTTATGCCAGGCCATGCACGATGAGGAATGGGTGCAATTTGCTGTGGTGGAAGCGCTGTCCAAAATAAATGATCCTGCCGCCCTTAATGCTCTTGTAAAACTGCTTCCCGTTTCCTCGCCTCTGGTAAGTTCAGCGATAATTGACGCCCTGGGCGAGCTTGGCGATGTCAAGATTATTCCCCTCCTCTTTAATTCCCTGGAAAATGTCAACGTCATCCTGCGCCACAAGATTGTAAAGGCGATTGTGCAGATCTTGAGCGGAAAATCCCTTTCCCTTTTATCGCCAAAATCCCAGGAAAGATTGAGGGAATATCTTCTGGACGCGCTTACTGATAATGATGAGGAAATTCAGATAGCGGCCCTGCAGGGATTAAGCACAATCGGAACAAATGAGGCGACAAATGATATAATGAATCTTGCCCGCTCCATTGATCCCGAGAAACAGCCGGAGCTGTATGAAGCCGCCATCCGGGCTCTTGCCGCCATAGGCTATAATGATGTTGTCCGGGACGCCCTGCGCAGTGAAGACGAAACAGCGGCGATGATTGCCATGGAAGCCTGTCAGCTCATGGATGATCCCCGAACCCTGGAAGAGATCAAAAACCTTTTCTGGCGTGTCGGAAGGGATCTCCAGCGCGCGGCTATTGCCGAAATTGCCCAGCTTGGCAACTGCGATGATGTGCCCTTCTTCCTGTCAGTTGTGGACGAGTGCAAGGATGCGGAAGTCCTTAAAAATGCTCTGGCGTTCTTCGGCAATCAGCATGCCTGTCCGGATGTGGAAGATGTTGTTTTTGAGCAGCTGAATCACCGTTATGTAGATGTCAAGGAAATGGCCCTGGAAGCCTGTATTAATTTGCATAGTCCAACGCTGAACGCGAAATTCCGTGAACGCGCCAAGAGCGATGATTCAATGCAAAAAATGATGGCCATATATGCTCTTGGCAGATATAGCGTGACAGAAAATATCGGCGAAATAACAGATGCCCTTGAAGACGCGGATCCCTCTATCCGCCGGGTCGCGGTTGAAGCTTTTGGCAATATGGGTAGCGCGGCGGAACGCTATCTTCCCCGGCTGCTGCCCCGTCTTTTTGATGAAGACAAGGATGTGCGTCTGGCGCTGGTGGATCTGCTGGGTCAAATAGGAACACCGTCCGTTTTGCCCCATCTTGTTACAGCCCTGCGGGATGAAAACGAATGGGTGCGTATCAGGGCGATTGAAGCCCTTGGAGTGAACAGAAACGCGGACGCTGTGCCAACTTTGGCATCCATGCTGGAAACTTCCAGTCCAATGATTTCTTTCAGGATAATTGAAGCGCTCGGACGTATTGGCGGACACATGGCATTTAGCGTGTTATTGAATCTGACCGATAACGAGGATCCGGAAATTCAACATGCCGCGGCTGACGCTGTGGCGGAAATTCAGGCAGAACAGGAGTAATTATGGCTTTTCCTCCTAAAAACAATGAATCGGGAATCTTTCGCACGGGGGAAAACAGGGATAAAAAACCGGATATTGGAACAGCGGCAGAAAAACCCACGTCCCTTTACAAGCCCAGAACTTCCTCATCGCCCTTGAGCGGCCAGACACAAGGTAGCGCTTTTAAAAACTCCGCTTCTTCAGGCATCTTCGGAAGCCAGACCACGACTCAAAAACCATTCTCCTCCTTGAGGGATCAAAGTAGGACTGCTGAAGCCCCACGGCCCTTTACATCCCTGCGTACCCAAACCCAGACGCCGGACGCTACCCGTAATCCCACAGTTTCTTCCCGCTTTTCGAGACCAGCCCAGCCGCAGGCCGGAGGGACTTCCACGTTTTCCCAGAGGCAGACGCAACCGTCTTCTCCTCTTTCTTCTGCCAGGGCCGCGCGTCCCGCGGAAACGGCAAGGGCCGCGTCGCCTTTCCGCAAGGAGCTTCATATCACCGATGATGAATTTATCCTGCTAAGGGACTTTATTTATCAGCAATGCGGAATTTTTATTGCAGAGAACAGAAAATATCTGGTGGAAAACAGGCTTTCCAACCGCTTAAAGGAATTAAATCTCAAGAGTTATAACGAATATTATAATTATTTGCGCTTTGACAACAACAAAAGGCAGGAACTGACCAAGCTTTTTGAAGTTGTCACGACGAATGAAACCAGCTTTTTCCGCAATCCGCCACAGCTGGATGTTTTTCAGAGGATTGTTCTTGCCGAGGCCATTGAGCAGGCGCGCAAATCGGGACAGAAAAAATTGCGGATCTGGTCAGCCGGATGTTCCACAGGCGAAGAGCCATATACTCTGGCGATCATCCTGCATGAAACGCTCAAGACGGATATCGGAAACTGGGATATAAAAATAACCGCGAATGATCTTTCTGAGGCGGTTCTGCACGCCGCCCGCCGTGGCATATATAATGAATATGCCCTGCGTACCACTCCCAAGGAAATGGTTGATAAATATTTTCAAAAGGAAGGCAACGTCTATAAAATAGATCCCACGCTTAAGCGTCTGGTGTCGTTTGGCCAGATTAACTTAAGCGACAAGGAACAATTAAAGCGCGTTGACAAGTCCCAGATCGTTTTTTGCCGCAACGTAATCATATACTTTGACGATGATATGAAACGCCGGGTCATTAATGCCTTTTATGATAACCTCATGCCATCGGGCGTACTGATTATAGGTCATTCCGAATCTCTGCATAATATAAGCAGGGCGTTTCAACTGGAGCATCACAAGGGTACAATCCTATACCGTAAATCAGGTTAAGCCCGCCCAATGAACGCCAGAATTATCGCTGTGGCAAATCAGAAAGGGGGCGTGGGTAAAACTACTACCGCTATTAATCTTGGCGCGGCCCTGGCAAGGAAAGGTAAAAAAATTCTCATTGTCGACCTTGACCCTCATGCCTGCGCAAGCTTGCATACCCGGATATATCCTGAAGAAGGATCCGCGAACCTGTATGATATTTTTGTGGCTGGCGAGAATCTTTGGCCCAAAATCTGGAAACGGCTGATAAAGCCTACGGCCATGAAGGATCTGGATATTGCGCCGGGCTGTATCAGGCTTTCAGAACTTGAAAATGATTTCCGCGATCGCAAGGCCAAAGGTTCGGTTCTTAAAAATGCTTTAAAAGATCAGAAAAAAAACTATGATTATATTATCTTGGACTGCCCGCCACATCTGGGGGTCCTCCTGATTAACGCACTCGTCGCCTGCGATCTTTTACTGATCCCAATACAGACTGATTTTCTCGCCCTGCATGGACTAAAACTACTTTTTGACACGCTGGGTACGTTGAATAA
This sequence comes from uncultured Desulfovibrio sp., assembly GCA_964397795.1. GTDB lineage: Bacteria > Desulfobacterota > Desulfovibrionia > Desulfovibrionales > Desulfovibrionaceae > Desulfovibrio. The sequence continues at coordinate 5,067 of CAYNKM010000045.1, forward strand.
AGTTATGCCCAAACCGGTTTTGTACAGGGCAGTGCCAACCATGTATGATAAAAGGGCCAAAGCCTGTACAAGAGTCCTTGAGCTGCTTGAACGTAAAATGGGCAAATCCCTGTTCAAGACTGTTATCGGCACAGATACCCGTTTCAGGGAAGCAAGCGCCAAAGGCTGTTCAATTTTTGGTATAGATCAAAACTCCCGAGGCGCTCAATCATACTCTAACCTGGCTGATGAAGTGCTTGCCCTATGGTAAAGAGTCTGGAGCAATATCTTTCTGACTTGAACTTTTCTCCTCCGGAAAAATCTTCCACCTATAAGGATTTGAGCGCGGGCGAAAAGGTTTTTATAGAAAAATATCTCGGCATGGATGCTCTGGAAAACATCCCCGTTGTTGACCCTGAACCTCTCCTTCAGCCTGAAGCAAAACATGTATCTCCGTCCCTTCCTCTGGCAGAACCAAAAATTGAAGTCATTGTCCCGGAAATTGTTGTCGCTCCCGCTCCTCCGATAACAGAACCCAAACTTGAAACCAAAGAGACAGTTCAGCCTGCCGCAAAAATCAAACAGGTTGTTCCGGATAAAAAGTCTGACGTCACGGTTGTCCAGGAAACTCCTGTTATTACAAAAATATCTGTGGCGGCAAGGGAAGAAATCCCAGTCCCTGAAGACACTCCTGCCCATGAGGCTGTGGAAACCCCCGTTATAGAAAAAACCATCGCTCCCCCTATTGTTTCGCAAGCAAGCAAAAGCGTCTCAATTGCCGACACCCGCGTCCAGACAACCCATGATACTGTTTCCCGTGAAACTCTCCCTGAAGCATCCATAAAAGAAAGTCTGAAACAGCTTGATGAAATACAGGCGGTTTCCTTTTATGTTTCCGGCCAGCTGTTCCTGCTTCCCGTTGCGGGCATTCAGGAAGTATTGCGCCATATGGAACTGATTCGCGTTCCCCAGGCCCCTCCCTTTATCGCCGGCGTTATCAACTTACGGGGAAAGGTGACTCCCCTGGTTCATCTCTCCGCTATTCTTACCAATGTCACCGAATATGTTTATGACCCAGAAAAAAACTTTATAATAATCTGCGGCACCGAACCTCTCCAGGTTGGTCTTATTATAGACAGGATAAACAGTATGCACCTTCTTCCCAAGGACAAGATTATCTGGAATGTGGAATCCAAAGTGGGGGAAGTGTCGGATTTTCTCTATGCCCTGGTTAACCTAAACGAAAAAGTTTATGGCCTCGTGGCACCTGACTCAATAACCAGACAAATCCTGGCTCCAGATTCCTGAAAGCAGTTATTTTAACCCTCTCGCATCTCTGGCTTTTTTTTAGAATAAATGTAAAATCCTTTCTGCTGCAAAAAGGATTTTTTATAAAACTAAAATGTGAAAATCCGGTATTCCGATATTTATTTCAGGGAATTTGCAGATATTCCCCTTGGCGGCAGTAATTTTATCTGGCGTAAAATACAGGACTTGTGATTATGAAACATATCATGGTTGTGGATGATTCCAAGACAATAAGAAATCTCGTGGCTTTTGTCTTAAAAGCGGAAGGTTTCAAAGTCAGTACTGCGGAAGACGGACTGGACGCCATAGAAAAATTGTACAGTCTCGAACCAGTGGATTTAATCGTATCGGATGTAAATATGCCTCGCATGGATGGTTTCACATTCATAAAAACACTGCGGGCTCAGGATCAGTATAAGGATATTCCTATAATCATACTCTCTACTGAAGGCCAGGAAAAAGATATCCAAATGGGCATGAGTCTGGGCGCGAACCTCTATATGGTCAAACCCGCCCAGCCTGAAAAAATGGTTCGGAATATAAAGATGCTCCTTGGCTAACCGATAAATATTTCAAAATAGTCCTTAATCAGCTTCATTCGTCAATGTGTATTTAATTTTTTAAGGTCGAAATATGAGCCAGGAATTTTTTGATCCGGAATTGATTGCCGATTTCATAGCTGAAGCCAAAGAACATCTGGAAACCATTGAGCCCAATCTTCTGGAGCTGGAAAAGACTCCGGATAATCTTGCCCTGCTTAATGATATTTTCAGGCCTATGCACTCGCTAAAGGGCGCTTCTGGCTTTCTTGGGCTTAATAAAATAAATCATCTCGCCCATAAATCAGAAAATATTCTGGATGAACTCCGCAAGGGAGCCATGCAGGTGACATCCGAAATCATGGATGTCATCCTTGCTTCAACAGACGCCTTGAGACAGATGATTGATAATCTGGAAAGCACCAACGCGGAAGGCGATGTTGAAACGGAATCAATCATAGATCAGATAGATTCAATAATGGCGGGTGAAAGCGCGCCCAAGGACGCTCCGGCGGAAGAAGAGGAAATAGAAACCGAAGTTTTGGAAGAAGAAGCCCTGCCTGCTGGCCAAGACTCTGACCAGGAAAAAATTCTGCCGGCCCCTGTCCAGGAAAACCTGCCCGCCGAAGGAAAAGCAGGTATGACCGCAAAAGAATGGGTGGCGACCCTGCCACTGGGAACGCCATATGCCCTCACCTCTTTTGGCGAAGATCATTTGAAGGATTTTATCGATGAGTCGATTGAGATAGTTGAAAATATAAATACGGGACTTCTGGAACTTGAAGAAAATCCTTCCGGACAAGGCAATCTGGTAAATGATATTTTCCGCTTTTTCCACAATATGAAAGGAAATAGCGGAATTATCGGCTATAACGAACTTACCTCCCTCACCCATGAGGCGGAAACGCTTCTGAACAACGTCCGTCAGGGCAAGATTTCAGCCACTCATGAACTGGTCGATCTTCTTCTCCTGTCAGCAGACGTAATGGAAGCCCTCGTCCATAAAATAGATATTCCCGCAGGCACCGCTACTCCACTGGCAATTGAACCAATGCTAAAGCAGTTACAGCTTGCCGTGGCGGGTGATGAAATCGCGCTTCCTCCTGAACTTTTGGCGGCCAAATCCGCGCCTGCTCCAGTGGAGACTCCCGCCGCCAAGACGGAAAATACTGTTGAAGTCGTTTCTCCAACCATAATCCCGGCAGGCAAGGAAGGCGATGACGCGGAAGTTTTCAGGGTAACTGTCAATCAGCAGCTTGAAATCATCAGGGCGGCTCTGGCGACATTGCAGAAAGACGGAACTCACAAGGATTCCATCGACGCCGCCTATCGCTGTCTGGTCGCGATTAAAAACGCCTCCGGTTTTGTCGGACTGAATGACATCAAGGTTTATGCGGATCGCACCGCCGGAATTGTCAATCAGGGCCGCAGCGCGGGTATTGACTTTACCCTTATGGTTGACATGCTCGGCCAGGAAGTTGGTATTATAGATGATATGGTTCAAAAAGCCCTGTCTGAAGGCAAAATAGCGGCTTCCACAGAAGAAGCCCCCGGCCCGGCAAAACCTGCCGAGCCGAAAAAAACCGTGGAAACACCCGCGCCAAAGGCCAAACCCAAAAGCGCGGCGCCAAAACCGGCAGAAAAAAAACCTGCTCCAGAAGCCCAGCCTGCCCCAAAACAGCAGACTACTTCCGCGTCTCCGGCAGCAAAGGCTCCAGCCCAGGCTCAGGGCGCTGAAACGCATAAAAGTTCGTCAACAATCAGGGTTGATCACGAACGCCTGGATCATTTAATGAATCTTATCGGCGAGCTTATAATTAACCGCAACCGCTATACCCTGATTGCCAGGTCTCTTGAAGGCAATGAGGATTCGGTAAATATCCCTGAAGTGGCCCAGAGCCTTTCCGAAACAACTTACGCCATGGCCAGGATTTCGGATGATCTTCAGGATACCATCATGAAAGTCCGCATGGTTCCGGTGTCTTCCGTGTTTTCGCGTTTTCCCCGGCTT
>CAYNKM010000046.1:0-3418 GCA_964397795.1 uncultured Desulfovibrio sp.
TTTCGGCTGTTTCAGTGGCAATGGGACAGGCGTTTCAAAAAATATCCAGTTTTTCAAGTTATTCCGCTCCATCCAGTAATTATTCTGTAAATGAAAATTATCCCAGGCACTCTGATACTTCGCTTGCCAGCGGACTGTGGGAGAACATGAAGGATCCGCCCATACTGCCGCGACAGGAAAAAACCGTAGAAAGTGGCGAATGGGAAACTTTTTTTGCGGTAAATGAAGCTCGGGATGAAACGCCTGTGGCCTGGGAAGCGGAATCTTCCTTTGAAAATGTTCGTGAATCACATTCGCCAAATGTCGCGGAATTCAATTATGAGGAGAAAAGAAGCGGTGCAAAGGAAAAGCTTGATTATTTGGGACAGGTGGCCTCTACCTATCTTGTGCTAAAGGATTCTTCAGGCGCCCTTGTGCTTCTGGATCAGCACGCCGCCCATGAACGGGTTCTTTTTCACCGCATATCTTCTGGAAATTCGGAAAGCGGAGAAAATCTGATTGTGCCGCTGGAATTGAGGATGGATTCAGAACAGAAGGAACTTATAAAAAAGCTGGCTACTGTACTTGATTCCATGGGTTTCAAATTCCATACAGATTTGGGAAAGCTGGTGGTAAAATGTATTCCCGCTTTTCTCACACGGGGAGAGGCAAGAGATTTTTTACTGGAATTACTGGCAGGGCGCAGGGGAAATCCCCAGGAACTTCTTGTTTCCCTGGCATGTCGGGGGGCGATAAAGGCTGGACAAAAACTTACTTATGACGAAGCCTATGAACTGCTTCGTCAGTGGCAGGAAACTCCGGATCCGGAATTTTGTCCGCATGGCCGTCCCTGCTTTTTGCGCTGGGACGCTTCCGCCCTGGAAAAATTATTTAAACGCCGCTGATTCAGGACGTCTGCGGTTCCGGTTTATCCTCTTTTTTTAGCGGTTTGCGGTTTACCCTTTTTCTGGCTTTTTCAAGCCGCCCCGCGGCTGCTTCCGTATTTTTCTGATCGGATTGCCCGGCTTTTACGCCAGCTTTTTTATCAGGATGAACCGGATTATATTCCCCGCAATTTTCAGGAGGGGTGTCCTTCAGATGCACGTCCAGCTGGGGAAAGGCGATTTCTATATTGTGTTTGGCAAAGACCCTGTTTATCTCCAGGCGAATATCTGAAGAAGTCTTAACGCCAAGATCGTAATCGGTAACCCAGAAACGCAAACGGAAGTCCAGGGCGCTGGCCGCAAAATCATTAAAAATAACGCTTGGCGCGGGATACTTCTGCACATTTTCCTGTTTTTTTGCAATATCCATCAATAATTCGATCACAAGATCCGTATCGCTGCCATATGCCACGCCAACTTCTACTTCCCGGCGAACGCTTCTGGTAAAGCTTGTCCAATTAATAAGTTTCTCGGACATAAAAGCCGAATTGGGCACATAAATCATGGCATTGTTGGGCGTTTCAACCATCGTGGCGCGCACGCTTATTTTCCTCACCCGTCCAACGGTACCGCTCACGTCCACAACGTCGCCTACCTGGAGCGTGCGTCCAAATATAAGAATAAGGCCGGAGAGAAAATTGTTGACTATTGTCTGCATGCCAAAACCAATACCGACGGAGAGACCGCCGGCGACCATCGCCAGGTTGCTTAATTGCATCCCAAGGGAGCGCAGGACAAAAAGTCCGAAAATTGCCCAGGCGGAATATGTGAGCAAAGTCTGGAGTGGAGTAATCAGGGTAGAGTCAAAATAAATTCCCTTTTGCGGCAATTTGCTTAAAAATTTTGTCCCCATGGAGACAATCGTGCGCGTGAGATAAAACGCGCTGACTATGAGTAGAAGCTGGATAATATTAAATTGGGTATAGCCTATTGTGATGCCTTTCAGGGCATAACCTTCCAGGAGATAAGTACCACCCGGGATAATCAGAACCCAGAAACTGAGTCCGAGAAAAGCCAGAACCATGACGCAGGGAGCCGCGAGGGCGACCGCGAGACGGGCAAGGGCGGCGCGGGATCCTTCCTGTGGCAAGCGTTCATTTATCACGTTTACAAGATTCATGCCCCCTAAAATCAGTTCTGTAAAAACGGACAGGGACACATAGGCCAGATAAATTCCCATACTGTAAATCTGAAAACCGCAAACGGATACAAAAAGACAGATCCAGATGACCGGTTTATAACTGTCAAGGACTCCGCTCTCCAGCTGAAACTGCGCTGCCGGAAAGCCGGATCTCTTTAGCTGCTTTTTAAGCATAATTATGAGCAGGATTGTCCATAAAAGCAGGATGAGAGGCGCGCTCAAGGGTAGATAAAGGAGGCCATACGCGGCAAAAGCCAGGGGCAAAAGCTTAAGGAAGGGGGCCTTGAAATTTTCTCCTTCAGGATACTGGATACAGCGCAGATCCCAGGCTAGATAGATCTGCCCCAGGATCGTGCTTATGGCACCGATGGAAAGAAATATCCGGTAAAATTCCCCGGTCGCTGAAATGGAACTACCCAAAAAAGCGATGCCGAAAATTATAAATGGAAGGCTGACGCGGAAAATATGCTTGCTAACCGCGGATTGGCTTTGACTTAACCAGCGTTTTTTCAGAAGCAGGGCGGCGACGCCAGAAAAGATCAGGCCTATCAGAAAGCGCAGGATTGCCGTTGACCATTGAGATCCAGTCAGGGGAATTTCCACAGGCACACGCAGCATGATGGCCTGCCAGGAATAGGAAATCTCCTTTAATGTGTTGGCCCATACTTCAGGATTAAGCCAGGGTACAGGCTTTTGCATATAACGGTTTTTCCAGAGTTCCGGCAGCGCCCTGGAAATATCCTTGCTGGTTGCTTCCAGTTTGTAAACAAGGTCGAGGGACGGCAGGATTGAATCATACTGGGCGATAACCGCCATTAACCGGAAGCGGGTTTTGGTAATATCATCAATATATTCCCGCATTTCCGGAGACAATCTGTTTTTGTCCGTATCCGTGGGCAGACTCTGGGCCATCTGGTTTATCCGCTCAAGAAGACTCTCCGCTTCTTCCCTTGCCTCATTGACCGGCATCAGTACACTGTTCATACTGTTTATCAGGGCTTCAAGTCGCCGGTTGACGGCTTCCATCGCATTGGGGTGGGCATGGAATGAATTGGCGAATACAAGAAGACGGCGGCCTTCCTGTTCATACGGTTGAAGCTCGTTGGTCAGATTTTTTGTTTGATCTGAAAATTTATCGCTTAATGTAAGCGTGGTGTCCCGGATTTCATTGACAAGCTCCCTCTGTCCGCTCCAAATTGAATCCCAGGCTTCATTGACTTTTGTAAACTTTTCATCTTCCTCTTCGACTGTCGCCTGGCCATTTTTTTCCTTGTTATCAGCCTCTCCGGAATTTTCAGGTGGTGAGGCCGCGTTATCGCCTTGTTTATTGTCAGGGCCTTGATCCTGTTTTTTT
>CAYNKM010000046.1:3428-8899 GCA_964397795.1 uncultured Desulfovibrio sp.
GATGACAACACCCTGGATAAGATGAAACCGGAGAAGGCTGATCGGTTCCGGCAGCCTGAATCGCGGACGTCAGACCTAAGGATAAAAAAAGCGCGCAGATGAAAGAGAGAAAGATTTTCATCGTTTAGCCCATGACAAAAAACCGCTTTGGGCGGGAAGATTTAAAAAAATTAATCTCCGCGCAGATGCTCATCCGCTTCCTGTCTGGCCTTGCAATTAATGCAAAGCCTGGTGACAGGCCGCGCCTTAAGTCTGGCAAGACTTATATCCTCTCCGCACTCTTCGCAGACGCCGTATGTGCCGTCTTCAATCCTCTGCAGTGCGGCCTGAATTTTACGAATCAAGCGCCTTTCCCGATCTCGCAGGCGCAGGGTAAACGCCCTGTCGGATTCCGCGGTAGCCCGATCCGCCGGATCCGCGAAAACTTCATTATTGCCTGTCAGTTCTTCCAGAGTATTATCCCCGTTCTGATGTGCCTCTTCCAGCATCACCGTTAAAAGCTTGCGGAAATATTCTATATCATTATGCTCCATTTCCTTCTCCAGTATAGGCGCGGGGAACGCGCCAGATTGGGATTTGAAATAAAGGTAGTTCATAATCCATGCCAGAAAATTTGTAAAGGCAGTATTTGCCAAAAAGGGCTATGTCTTTTATATGTCCAGGATTTTCACTCTTTAAAACTTGTCACGCTATTTTTAAATAAGAGGGTATTCATGGCGCGCTTCAGGACAGGAAGAAGTTTAAAATAAACATCGCTGTTTTGCCGAGGCTTTTGGACTGGCCCAGAAGAGCGGTGACAAGCCAGATTTAAAGACTCTTAAGACATAAAAATATGCTCTAACAAACACGGAAAAAAGCCGGATTGGTTTTCCAGTTTTTGAATAAATCTACCTCTTTATTTTTGACATTTTCGCCAATCCGGATAGGGAAGAGGTTTTTATCAGTTAAAGAGGATATTTGACCATGATAGACGCAAGGAGTACAATTTCACTCCTTGTAATTATAGTTTAATATAAAGAGTCCAAAATGTCGCCAAAAAAGAGCAAATACCGCTTTATTCCGGAATATTCATGGGAAGAGCTAAATGACATACAGGAAAAGGGCCTTGCCTGGACGATAAAACAGGCTTTCAGATCGTCGCAATACCGGGAGAAATTCGCCGCGGCAGGCATAAGTCGGGACGATGAGATTGGTCTTGCGGATCTTTCTTCACTGCCTCTTACGGATGCGGAAGATTTGCGGGAAGGTTATCCCTTTCCCTTCCTGTGCGTGCCGGAAGAGGAAATAACCAGGATTCACGCTTCAAGCGGCACAACTGGCCGGAGAAAAATTCTTTCCTATTCCGCCAGGGACACGGCCATTTTTAATATGCAGATGGCCCGCTGTTTTGAGCTGGCGGGGCTTACGGAAAAGGATCGGATGCAGGTGGCTGTTGGCTACGGTCTGTGGACGGCTGGATCGGGCTTCCAGGGAGGGAGCGAGTTATTGGGCATGCTTACTGTTCCGGTAGGGCCGGGCAATCTGGAAATGCATCTTAATCTTATGCGTGATTTGCAGGTTACCTGCTTTGGCGCAACCGCCTCAATGGCCCTGCTTTTGGCCGAAGAAGTTGAAAGGGCGGGGATTAGGGATCAGCTGGCCCTCAGGAGGATTGTATGTGGATCCGAGATTCGCAGCGAAAAGATGCGCAAGGCGATTGAAAGTAAACTTGGGCTGGAAGCCTCCTATGATATTGCCGGGATGACGGAAATGTATGGGCCAGGGACAGCCATAGACTGCGATTATCACGATGGCCTGCACTACTGGGCGGATCTTTTTATCATTGAAATTATAGATCCTGTCAGCTTGCAGCCTGTGCCTGAGGGAGAGCTTGGAGAAATGGTGGTGACAAGCCTTCAGAAAGAAGCTGTTCCCCTCATCCGCTATCGCACCCACGACCTGGCAAGACTTATACCAGGCGAGTGTTCCTGCGGACTGAATATGCCAAGGCACAGCGCCATTCAGGGGCGATCCGATGATATGATCATATTCAGGGGAGTAAACGTATATCCGGGCCAGATTATGGAAGTCATTGAGGCTTTTCCAGAACTGGGCGGAGAATATCATATGGAATTGAGCAGGGATGAACGCGCGATAGACCGATGCCTTTTAAAAGCGGAACGCGCCAGCGCGCATCATTCCGGCAACGATGAAAATCTTGCGGAAGCTCTTGCCAAAAAATTGCACAAGACCATTCTTGCCCGCTTTGAGGTTGAAATAACGGATTATGGCAGTTTGCCCAGAACTTTTGGAAAGTCCAGACGGGTGAGCGATCTGCGCTGAAAATATTATTCCTTATAGGTTGGATCCATTCCCCTTTCCCTGATTAGGGCCGCGGCGCGTCTGGCAAGAGTCGCCACCTCCGGCTTTGAAATCTGGCCGTCCGCTCCGACGCTTTCGCCCTTGTGCTTGAGTTTTTCCGTGATCAGGGAGGAGAAGAGCAGAACGGGGAGCTGCTTCAGGATGGGGTCGTTTTTTATACGGCTTGTAAGGTTGAGGCCGTCCATGCTGGGCATCTCGATGTCGGAAACCACCACCTGAACAAAGTCGGAAAGGGCTCGTCCTTCTTCTTCCACTTTTTTCTTGAAAGTGGTCAGATAATCCCAGGCCTCGCGGCCATTGGTTGTCAGGATGACCTTGAAGCCGGCCTTTTCGAGCAGATCTTTCTGCATTTCCCGCACAAGTGCGGAATCATCTGCCACAAGCGCCTTATAACCAGTAGAGGCGTTCCAGTCGTTGCCGAGATCGTCCAGGCGAAGGCTCAATTTGGGATTGAGATTAGCAACGACTTTTTCAAGATCGAGAAGGAATACAATACGGCCCTCGAGCTTGACAACGCCTACAATGGTATTGCTTGAAACCGAAGCCATATACGGGTTCGGCGGTTCAACCTGTTCCCAGCTTATGCGATGAATCCTGTTGACGCCGGAAACCATGAAGGCGGTTATGACATTATTAAATTCGGTCACAATTGTTTTGGGATCTTCAGGACCATCCGCGTGACGTTTGCCGAGCCAGAGGGCCAGATCCACAAGGGGAATAATACGGGAGCGCAAATTGAACGCGCCGAGTACGCTTTCATGCTGAACTTCAGGAAGCTCTGTAACCTTGGGCATACGGATAATTTCCATAACTTTGGCGACATTGACTCCGTAATAGCCGCGGTATTTTTTCGCCTCGCGTTTGCCGACAACTTTTTCGGTCAGCTCTTCCAGGGTTTTTTCACCAGGCATGATGGTCTCATCAAGGTAAAATTCCACCACTTCCAGCTCATTTGTGCCGGCCTCCAGCAGAATATTAGTTTGAGCCATAGCGCCTCCTGAATATATGGGAAGAATGAATCATGAACTTTCCTGCGGAAATCTTAAATATTCTCAAGCCATTTTTCAATATCATCTATAATTCTTTTCGGCGTAGATGCGCCGGCCGTAAGGCCAATACAGGACTTTTCAGAAAAATCATCGGGATTAAGCTCCTCTACAGTTTCCACATGCCAGGTTTCAATACCCGACTGTCTGGCCAGTTTTGCCAGCCGTCTGGTGTTACCGCTGTCTTTTCCGCCGGCTACGACCATTGCTTCAACTTTTTTGGCAAGCTCCAGAGCCTCTTTTTGTCTTTCCCGCGTGGCGTCGCAAATTGTGTTGAGAATTTTCAGACTGGGCAAAAGAGTGTTCAGGTTTGCGGCAATTCTGTCAAAGTTTTCCCTGTCCTGGGTAGTCTGTGAGGCCAGAACCCAGGCTTTGGCGGGGTCGGGAGCAAGCGCGGCCAATTCTTCCGCATTTGCGAATACATGGGCGTTGCTGACCGCATAGGAGACAAGACCGCATACTTCCGGATGGGAAGCCTCGCCGAAAAGGAGAAGGTCGGCGTTTGCCGAAGTTGCTTCCGCTATGGACATTTGCGCTTTTTTAACTTTCGGGCAAGTCGCGTCTTCAACAGAATGACAGCGGTCGCGTAAAAGCTCTTCCTCATGTCTCGGTATGCCATGCGCGCGAATAAGGACAAAATCTCCGCTTTTTGCCGATTCCGGATTTTCCAGACAGGCGACGCCGCGTTTAGCAAATTCCTCAAGAACCTGGGGATTGTGAATTATGGGACCAAGCGTGCAGATACGGCAATCTTTTCTTTCTTCAAGAGCCTTTTCAAGTTTCTTTAATGCCAGGCTTACGCCCATGCAAAAACCTGCGCGGGATGCTCGGATTACTTTCATGCCTGTGTTTCCATATTGGCGGTTTCTTTAATAAGACTTTCCAGTTTTTCCCAGTCGGAGCAGGCTGAAAGCCTGTTACGTAACTCCTGTGAGCCGCGGAAAAGCCGGACATAGCGGGGAACTATTGAGCGCAGTTTGGTAAAGGACTTGTGAGTCGCGCCAAAATTTTTCGCAAAATGAAGGTGGCGCAGAAGGAGGGGAATTATACTTTCCCTGCCAGACTCCCCCAGGTCCCGGCCCTGGCAAAGAGAGAGATGGTCCCTGAAAATCGCCGGATTTCGCAGCGCGCCCCTGGCATACATAAGGCCGTTTGCCCCGGTTTGATCCAGACAGGCCAGGCCGGCCTTCGCATCCAGCAAATCTCCGCTGGCTATAAGCGGAATACTTAATTTCTCCTTGAGACGCATAAGCTTTTCCCAGTCCGCAAATCCGGAATAGCCCTGACTGGCATATCTTGGGTGCAGCGTAATCCAGCTTGCTCCGGCATCCTCAAGCCGCAGGGCCAGATCGGGAAGGGGAGAATCCCCAGGCTTTAAGCCAAGGCGCAACTTGAAGCCAACCCTGACCGGATTGAAAGCGGAATCTGTCCTGGCTTCCTTCAAAATGGCTCTGGCAAGCTCCAGGGCGGCCGCGGTCTCGCCCAATAGCCAGGCGCCCGCTTTCTGGCGCAAGACCTTTTTTACAGGGCAACCCATATTAAAGTCCAGATTTCTGTATCCGTGTTCCTTAAGGGTTCGCACGGCCAGAACAATTGATTTCTTTTCCCCGCCGAAAAGCTGGACAACGAGAGGCTGGTCCTCGGGGCAGCTTGCCAGAAGTTCCGCTGTGGCGGAGCCTTTGTAAAAAAGACCTTTCGCGCTGAACATTTCTGTTACGCAAACAGACGCCCCCTGTTCGCGGCAGAGGAGGCGAAAGGGGAGATCGCTATATCCGGCCAGAGGCGCCAGCCAGGGGCTTTCCCTGCCTATGGGCAAATTGTCATTTTCATAAGCGCGGGGAATCAGAAATTTTTTCTTCATTTAAATAAAATAAGGCCGCATGTGCATACAAATTTTTGGGAAATACATTTTTATCAGGTTTCCCGATTTAAATAATATAGATATTATCCCCTATTATTTTGTAAAGAAGATCAAAGCCAAACGAAATATTTAAAAAAATTTATAAAAAAATCAACACAAAACTTAATTAATGTCTAAAGTAGAATAAATATATCACGATAAAC
>CAYNKM010000047.1:0-8778 GCA_964397795.1 uncultured Desulfovibrio sp.
GATTGCCATAAGCAGGAACCAGATCCAAATCGATCTCACAGCCAAGACGGCCGCCTATGCACATCTCCGCGATGGCTACCGCAAGGCCTCCATCGGAGCAATCATGACAGGCTGAAACTGTTTTCAGACTCATCAGGCCATGAAGAGCCCTGTATCTTACCATTGCCGAGGCGCTTTCCACACGGGGAATTCTTCCTCCTCCCCTGATTCCCAATTGATCACAGGCTTCGCTGGCCCCCATCTCTTTCCATGTTCCCCCCAGAATGAAAATGATGTCCCCCGCATTTTTGAAGTCCGAAGTCTGCGCCTGTATTACATTGTCCATAACACCAAGGACTGTAAAGAGGAGGGTTGGGGGGATTGAGATTTTTGTTGAACCCTGAATGTAATCATTTTTCATTGAATCCTTACCGGATATGCAGGGAACGCCATAGGAAAGGCAAAAATGTCTCAGGGCCTCACAGGCGCGTACAAGCTGGGCAAGTTTATATTCGCCGTCGGGATTTCGCGCGCCGCTTATGGGATCGCACCAGCAGAAGTTATCGACTCCCGCCAGCAAATCGGGATTTCCGCCTACCGCCACGGCGTTGCGAATGGCCTCGTCAATCGCGTTGGCGGCCATCCAATAGGTATCATAATCACTGTATCTGGGACAAATGCCATGCGCGAGGACCAGGCCGGCGTCAGACTCGAGGAGTGGCCGGATAACTGCGGCATCGGCTGGCCCATCCCTCCTTACGCCTACCAGGGGTTTGACCGCGCTGCCTCCCCGCACCTCATGATCATACTGGCGGATAATGGATTCACGCGAACAAATGTTCAGGCGTCCGAGCATTGCCAGAAGGAAATTATTATTCCAGGCAAGATCCGAAGGCAATTCGTCCAGATTAAGTTCCGCTTCTTCACTTTTTTCCCATACGGCGTCAAGATACATCTTTGGGACGCCATGATGGAGAAAAGACATGTCCAGGCGGGCAACTGGTCTGCCTTTATATCGGGCCTCAAAATATCCGGAATCCGTAAAATATCCCAGTGCTGTCGATTCCACATCCAGATGGGAGGCAAGAGTGAGAAATTCGTCCAGCTTTTCCGGAGGGACCGCGAAAGTCATCCTCTCCTGAGCTTCCGAGACCAGAATTTCCCAGGGCGCGAGTCCACTGTATTTAAGAGGGGCCTTGTCCAGCTCCAGAATGCAACCGCCCGTGTCTTCGGCCATTTCACCTACAGAGGAGGACAAGCCTCCCGCGCCATTATCAGTTATGGAATGATATAGGCAGGCATCCCTTGCCCGCAGAATAAAATCATACATTTTGCGCTGGGTAATGGGATCGCCTATCTGCACGGCTGATACCGGAGAATTTTCATTGAGTTCTTCCGAAGAAAAAGTGGCTCCATGAATCCCATCCTTGCCGATTCTGCCGCCCGCCATTACTATCACGTCGCCATTTTCGGCGGATTTTACATAGCCAGGGCGACCGCATATCATGGCCGGTATCAATCCTACCGTACCGCAAAATACAAGCGGTTTTCCCAAAAAACGTGGGTCAAACACTATAGATCCATTTACTGTTGGAATGCCGCTTTTGTTTCCTCCATCCTCAATGCCCTGGCGCACCCCCTCAAAAATTCTGGCCGGATGCAGAAGCCTTTCCGGTACTTTTTGATTATAAAAAGGCGATGCGAAACAAAAGACATCCATATTGCAGACAAGATCGGCGCCCATTCCCGTTCCGAGGGGATCGCGGTTAACCCCAACAATTCCCGTAAGCGCGCCGCCATATGGATCCAGCGCGGAGGGACTGTTATGGGTTTCAACCTTTATACAGGCGTCGTAGCCATGAATAAAGGCGATCACGCCGGCGTTGTCACTGAATACGGAATGACAGAAATTTTCCTTTCCGAATTTTTTCCGGATAATCTGGGTGGTATCTTTTATACAGCTTTTATAAAGATTATCTATATTCCTGCTTCGGCCAGTATCCTTATCATAATAGTGAATATGACTGGAAAAAATCTTGTGTTTGCAATGTTCAGACCAGGTCTGGGCAAGAATTTCCATTTCCGCGTCTGTAGGATTTTCCGGCAGGCCATATTCGCGGCGAACCTTTCTCGTTTTTTCGTTATTAAAATAGTTTTTTATAATCCGCATTTCCGCAAGACTTAATGCCCAGGTATTCTTGCGGCTTAAATTCTCAAGACCCGTATCGTCAAGCTCATTCAGATTTATTGTTTCTATGGCGTCACGTGGAGACCCTTCCACGCGGATGGGAATCGCTTCAAAGCCATTATTCCTTCGCCAGTCCTCAAAATCTTTTATCCTGTAATTCTGAATTAATTCATTGCATAATAAATCCAGGCAGATTTTTACGACATCATCATATTTGAGATGTCTGGAGGAGTCGGATAACAGGCGGTACTGAACAGAGCTGCTGACCTGAAAAGAATTCTGGGGAATATCCAGAACAAGGGAGATTACTTCTGACGCCGTGCGCGCTTCGTTGTCCGTCACGCCCGGTCTATAGGAAATTTCACAGAACCAGTCAGGGAAAGGTTTCAGGGCGGGAAGCGCTCCAATGGAAGCTCTCTGGAGAATCGGATCAAATAGTATGGCTTTATCCAGAAGGATATTCATTTGATCCAGATTAAGTCCGGAGACGGTAAAGACCTTTACAATGCGGCATTGTGACAGTGGAAGATGGAGAAATTTTTCGATTCTTTCTTTAATTCTATTGGCTTTGGCATCGATCAATTCCTCTTTCAGGCCCGTTTCCAATCTGAACAGCATCTTGCATCCTTAAAATAGTAAAATAGTAAAAATTGGCTTGTATATGTGATTTGTGGCAGATATCGGAATGATTTCTAAAATCGCGCGGCTTCTGGATTTCAGGATCTGCGGCTACGGACATAATCCATGATCTGCGTCAGAATATCCTTATGGGAATTAGCCGGAAAAGTTTCAAGAGACAGGGAAGCATTTAATAAATAAGTATCCGCAAGAGCAAGCGCCCTGGTTGTGAAGGGCGCGCTTAAGGAACAAATTTCCTCAATCTGGCTGGAAGAAAATCCCTTACCGGAAAAAGCGGAATCAAACTCTTCCCTCTGTTTGTCCGAAAGACTTTGCCTGTAAAAGAAAAGCGGGGGGGTCATCTTGCCTTCCCTGAGGTCTCCCCCACGAGGTTTGCCGGTCTGCTGCTCTGGGGAAAGATCCAGGGCGTCATCCACAATCTGAAACGCGATACCCAGATTTTCGCCAAAGCTCGCGCTTTTATCCGCCATTTCCCTGTCTGCCCCGGCATAAAGCGCGCCCATTCGGCAGGATTGGGCAATCAGGCAGGCAGTTTTTCCTCGCGCAATTTCAATATAGGTTTCCAGGGCAAGGTCTGGATTGTAAAGCGAGTCCATTTCATGGATTTCGCCTGCGGCCGTCTGCACTGTCGCAAGGGAAAAGCATTCTACAAGAGCGGGATTATTGAAAGACGCGACAATGGCGTTTCCCCGGGCAAGCAAGGCATCCCCGCCAAGAATGGCGGAAGCGGGGTTAAATACGATATGGGCGGAAGGTTTTCCCCGTCTGCTTTCCGCGCTGTCAAGAACATCGTCATGGAGAAGAGTTGCGGCATGCAGCATTTCCATACTGCTGGCCAGCCTGTAAATATTTTTATCGTTATTCCCGAAGAGTCTGGCAAAAAGCAGGGTCAGAAGCGGCCGAAGACGTTTACCACCCGCTTCCAGAATATGTGAAATAACAGGCCGCGCGGGTTTGGGGATCAGGTTGACCTCTTCCTTGAGGATCCGATTTACCATGTCTCCTTCGGCTTTTAACCATTTTTTAAAATCCAGCAGTTCCATGATAACTACCTGACCAGGTTTAAAGCCGGAAGAATTTTGGCAAGTTCCTTAAGCGCGCCGGGGAAATCCTTTTCATTTTTGCCTCTTGGTCCCACTTTATTTGAAACTACGCGAATTTCAACACAGGGAATTTCCGCTCTTAATGCCGAATAGGCGGCGGAAAAGCCTTCCATGTTTTCCAGTTCCGCCTTCCAGGCATTCCATAAGCTGTCACGCCTGTTAAAGCTTGCGCTAACCCCGGCTACGGTAAGGGATGAACATTCCGTCCAGGTTTTCGGTGGCGCTTTTGGAGAGATGGCCTCTGTTCCCGCAAGTTCAACCGTATCATATATATCGTCCCCTTCCTTTCTGGCCCATAGGGGAAAACGGAAGGCGCGGGATGTGACCGAAATGCCGTCATGCAAGCCATATTCGGGCCAAATCTCCCTGCGTATTATGCGCGTGGATAAAAGGGGATCTTTTTCAAGGTTAAAGCTGCCCGCAAGTCCGGTATAAAGTATGGCCCTTACAGGATCACTTTTTTGCTCATGCAAAAGTCCCAGACAGAAGCCAATCGCCAGGGCCGCGTTGACCGGACCTATGCCAGTTACAAGATAGATGATATTTTCCCGTCCGCCTTCCATAACCATTGGCTGAAATTCTGCGATGGAAGCAGGATCCGGAAAAAGATCGGAAGCCAGGTGGGATAGTTCCTCGGCGGTTGACGCGCATATTAATAAAGACATAAATTACAGGATTTCACATTTATAGACGCCAGTAATCCAGGCCGGACTTTTTTACCTCATCTCTGTTAAAAAAGCCCTTGACATCCATGACAATTCCTTTTTCCGGGTTTGAAAAAAATTCGCCAAGATCTTCGGGCGAAAGATTTTTGTAGGCGGAATGGCCAACCGCCAGAACGATGGCGTCCAGATTCTTCAAGTCGCTTAGCGGAAGCAGGGATTCGCCATAAACGGAAAGGGCTTCTTCGGGATCGGCCTCGGGATCATTTACCAGGATTTCAGCTCCATAAGCCCGCAGTTCTTCTATAAGATCCGTAACCCGCGTATTGCGAAGATCAGGAACATTTTCCTTGAAAGTTAAACCAAGAATGCCGATGCGACTTCCATTGATCCTTATGTCTGCTTCAATCATGCGCTTGATCACGCATTCCGCCACATATTTACCCATACTATCATTAATTCTTCTGCCGGCCAGGATAACTTCGGGGTGGAAGCCCAGTTCTTCAGCCTTATATGTGAGGTAATAAGGATCTACACCAATGCAGTGGCCGCCTACAAGTCCCGGGCGGAAAGGCAGAAAATTCCATTTGGTGCCCGCCGCTTCCAGAATTTCTCCCGTATCAAGTCCCATGTGACCAAAAATGACCGCCAGCTCGTTCATAAGGGCAATATTGAGATCCCGTTGGGTATTTTCAATAACTTTTGCTGCTTCGGCAACACGAATTGAAGATGCGCGGTGAATGCCGGCCTTTACAATCAGCCCGTATAGTTTTACAAGCAGGTCTGTTGTCTGGGGATCTGATCCGGATACTATCTTGGTAATTGTTTCCAGCGTATGAACTTTATCTCCAGGGTTTATTCTCTCTGGGGAATAGCCCACGCTGAAAGTTTTATTGAGAACAAGGCCCGATTCCTTTTCAAGGATTGGGACGCAGACTTCTTCTGTAAGACCCGGATACACGGTGGATTCATAACAGACTATTACGCCGCTTGACATATGCTTGCCTACAATACGGCTGGCGGATTCAACAGGCGAAAGATCCGGATTACGGTGTCTGTCAATGGGCGTGGGAACGGCAATAATGATGACCGCGGCCCTGGAAAGAAGCGAAGGATCAGATGTAAATTGGATATTGACGGAGGAGAGGGTCTTTTCGCTTACTTCCCGGGTATGATCCTTTCCCTGTTGCAGTTCGGCAATCCGCGAAGGATTAATGTCAAAGCCGATAACATCCAGTTTTCGGGCAAAAGCAGTCGCAAGTGGAAGCCCGACATAGCCCAGTCCCGCTATCGCGATGGGTCTTTCATGTTTTAAAAGCTCTTCAAATGTCACCATAAATTACTTCCTGTAGAGAGTATCTTAGCGTGTGAAGAAAAACTGGAGCATTAGCCCTTATGGACGGCGTACTTTAAATCAGGATAATATGGAACTTTTTTTAACATCCCTTGTCCTTATTTTCGCAATAGAGGGAAGCCTGTTTGCCGCTTTTCCTGAACTCATGCGAAAATGTCTTGAAGAAGGCGGACGTACCCCCGCTTTTTTATTGCGTAAAATTGGCATCATCTGCCTGCTTGTGTCAGTGATTCTGGCTTTTCTGTTAAAAGCAAAAGTGTGACGCCGACATTCGGGGTCATGCTTCCGGCTTATGACCCCAATGGAGACAAACTATGCCGCTGCTTAATTTTCGATAATTAATATTTACAAATCCGGCTTCTTCCATTTCCTGGACAAGTTTTTCAGCATGGGGAAACTCGTTTATGGTTCTGGAAAGATAGCTGTATGCCTTTTTATCGTGGCCATACAAGGCGGCAAGTCCCGGGAGGATATGGGATAGATAGAAATTGTAAAGACCTCCCCAGATTCGTTCCTGCCCCGAACCAAATTCAAGAATGCAAGCCCGCCCGCCTGGAGCCAGTATTCGCAGCATTTCCCTGAAAGCCTCCAGACGGGGATTTATGTTGCGTATTCCAAAAGCCATCGTAACGCTATCGGCGCAGTTATCGCCCAAAGGCAATTTCATCGCATCGCCCGTACAGGGAAGAATATGTTTTTTTTCCCGAACGGACCGAAGTTTTTTACTCCCCTTCTGAAGCATCGGCTGACAAAAATCTATTGCCGGAATTGTTACCTCCGGTCTCGCTTTTAAAACCGCCAAAGCCACGTCCAGCGTTCCCGCCGCCAAATCGGGCATGAGTCCCGTTTGACCCTCTTTTGTCAAATTGGCCAGCTCACGACGCCAGTATCTGTCTATCCCCAGACTCAGGAAATGGTTGAGAAAATCATAAACCCCGGCAATCCGGCCAAACATGGCGCACACGGGAGAATCATGCCGGTTCATGAATTTTCTTCTTCCCTACAATTATCATTGCCGGATTTGATGGTGGAAGCGACCACCCTGTAGATCAGGGGAAAAACCTCCGCGAAATTTCCTGGAGAAACTGTTCTTGTCTCTATAAACTTACAGGTCAATTCTTTTGCAACCTGAAGCGCTTCCCGGCTTTCCTTATCCATTTTTCGACCTGATTACAATAAACTTATCACTTATCCCAACTTGATTTTCAGGACAAAATGCCCGCCCCATTGGGGAATGACTTGCCCGCACCCACGGACCAAATCTATGGAACGGGCCAAATGAACGGAAACACTAGCCCCCGAAACATTTAGTTTTGAAAATTTAATTTTATCTTCCTTTAAATCCTTTGGCAATAGCTTATGAAAAGCCGCTTCACGATATGCCAATTACACTTCTGTTGCCATTTTTTCACGGCGAATGTTGGCGCCCGCAGCGTTGAGCTTTTTTTCTATAGACTCATATCCCCGATCCAGATGGTAAATTCTGGCCACTTCGGTTATTCCATCCGCCGCAAGGCCGGCAAGAACAAGGGAAGCGCTGGCCCTTAAATCGGAAGCCATGACTGGCGCTCCGCTAAGCTTGCCTTGCCCCTTGACCATTGCCGATCTTCCGCTAATCCGGATATTGGCCCCCATGCGCAATAATTCCTGGACATGCATGAAGCGGTTTTCAAAAATACTCTCCTCCACAACGGCCGCCCCTGAAGAAAAGCATAGCAAAGCCATGATCTGGGCCTGCATGTCCGTTGGAAAACCAGGATATGGGCGAGTCGTGATGTCAACGGCTTGAAGCCTGTCGCCAGCTCTCGCATGGACCAGACCTGTTTCATCCCTGTCTATCTCCATTCCCATCTGCCTTAATTTGTCCACTACCGCGTCAAGAGCTTCAAGAGGACAATTTTCAATAAGCAGATTGCCGCTGCTAATGCCAGCGGCTATCAGAAAAGTTCCCGCCTCAATGCGATCAGGCATTACCGTATATTCTGTTCCTTCAAGAAAATCCCGACCCTGAATGCGTATTACGCTCTCTCCCTGGCCTTCTATACAGGCTCCGCAGGAATTTAAAAAGTTCGCCAGATCCACAATCTCCGGCTCCCGCGCCGCGTTTTCCAGGATAGTTTCCCCCTCCGCCATCGCCGCGGCCATCATTATGTTTTCCGTGCCGCCGACCGTAGCCATATCAAAGGCTATTCTCGCGCCATGCAGACGGTTGCAGGAACCGCTTATATATCCTTCTTCAAGCTCAAAAGAGGCCCCCATCTTTTCAAGGGCCTTGAGATGCTGATCGACAGGGCGCGCCCCTATTGCACATCCTCCCGGGAGGGCTACCCTGGCTTTGCCAATACGGGCAAGAAGCGGTCCCAGGCAGAGGACGGACGCGCGCATGGTCCGAACCAGATCATAGGGAGCTTCCGCCAGAAGCCGGTCAGCCTCGGTCTTTATCTTGACGTATTCCCCCTCCCTTTCCGCCTCCGCGCCCAAAGTGCGCAAGAGCTGCAGGCTGGTATTTATATCTCTTAAGAACGGTATATTTTTTAATTTAACTTCCCCATTACAGAGAAGGGAGGCGAAGAGAATCGGCAGGGAAGAATTTTTACTGCCGCTCACCCTTACCGTTCCCTCCAGTTTATGCCCACCTTCAATAACCAGTTTTTCCATCGTATAAATCCTGTAGGAATAATTTTATAGACGCCTTATTTCATGTTATTATGGCAAATTATTTATATAGTATATTTATGCTCTGTTAAAATCATCTATTGATAGCAAAGAAAATTCAAAACTATAATAAAGCCAAATTCTTTCAATAAGTTATATTTTATAAAAATTAAAGTTTTTTGAAAAAGGGGGTCTGGG
>CAYNKM010000048.1:0-8775 GCA_964397795.1 uncultured Desulfovibrio sp.
ATTGTCAGAGCTTTTTTCCATGCGGATTGCGACATTGCGCAGACTTTCCTTATGGAGCCTTTCCTCTATCGCGCGGCTTTGGACAATTTTACCCTCCCTGCCAGCCAGAGGTGATGTGTTTATCGCGAACTTCATTGAAACCGTGGGCTCATCCACCCTTATTCTGGGCAGTGCGACGGGATTTTCCCTTGTGCAAATGGTATCTCCAATCGTCACATCTTCAATACCGGCAAGAACAACAATATCGCCGGGAGACGCTTTTTCAACTTCCTTAACCTGTAAACCTTCATATACCTGGAGCTTGCTCACCCGAAGAGGTTTAGCTTCGCCATTGGCGCCGATGCAGGCCAGTGCCTCTTTTGCCTGGACCTCTCCGTGCATAATGCGTCCTACCGCCAGACGACCAAGGTAATCCGAATAATCCAGATCCGCCACCAGCATCTGAAAAGGCTGATCCGGATCATAAACAGGGCCAGGAATATTCTTTATTATCGCCTCAAAAAGGGGAGTGAGATCTTTTCCACTTTCATCAGGATTATTCATCGCGATGCCGTCCCTGCCAACGGCGTAGAGAACAGGAAAATCAAGCTGTTCTTCATTTGCTCCCAAATCGATAAACAAATCATAAACCTCGTTCAGCACTTCCTGTGGCCTGGCGTCCTTGCGGTCTATCTTATTAATGACAACAATTACCGGCAGACCGGCCTCAAGGGTTTTTTTAAGTACAAATCTGGTTTGGGGCAAAGGCCCTTCAGAAGAATCCACCAGAAGGATTGCTCCGCTGGCCATGGATAGGGAGCGTTCTACCTCGCCTCCAAAATCCGCATGGCCTGGGGTGTCAATTATATTTATTTTTTTACCCTGCCAGTGAACCGAGCAATTTTTTGCCGCGATTGTAATTCCGCGTTCTCTCTCCAGATCCATATTATCCATAATTCGATCATCAACTTTCTGATCCGCCCTGAAAACGCCGCCCTGTTTAAACATCGCGTCAACCAGCGTTGTTTTGCCATGATCGACATGGGCTATTATAGCTACATTTCTCAAATCGTCATTTTGGACCATAATAATTTAAACCTTGTAAAAATTTTTGTGTTTGACTTTTTTAAGCATTTTTTATGCGCTTGTCATTAAGACTATTTTTTATTTAAATATCTTTTTATCATTAAATAATTTTGTATTGATTTAAAAAAGAAAAATTCAAAATTTATTCACTGTTGCAGGGTTGCATACATATGGTTATTCTTGGTCAAGGAATGAACTTTTCAGATGGCGTTTAACTAATGGAACAAGTCTGATGGATATTTCACAAATCAGGGAAAATCTCGCAAAGGGAAAACCTACCATAGGCACGTGGTTGCAATTGCCTTCTCCGGATGTCGCGGAAATGATGGCCAAAGCCGGATATGACTGGGTGGCTGTGGATATGGAGCATGGCAGTTTTGGACCAGATCGCTTGCCGGATATTTTCAGGGCCATAGAATGCGGTGGAGCGGTGCCATTTGCCAGATTGCCGGAAGCCTCCCGCGTACACATAAAGACAGCTTTGGAAGCGGGGGCAAAGGGACTAATCTTTCCGATGATAGAGAGTCGCGAAGAGCTGGATAAGGCAATAGATCTTGCGACCTATCCTGGTCAGGATTTCTGGCGCAATGAGCCGGCAGAAGCATACAGGGGAGTAGGTTTTTGCAGGGCCAACGACTTTGGCGCCAGGTTTGACGAATATATGAACAGGGATGCTCCGGCAATTTTTATAGTCGCCCAGATAGAGCATGTAAGGGCGGTGGAAAATCTTGACCAAATCCTTGACCATAAACGTCTTGATGCGATTATGGTGGGCCCATATGATTTATCGGGCTCCATGGGTTTGACAGGTCAGTTTGATAATCCCCGTTTTCAGGAAATAATGAAAAAAATTTCCACATCCTGTAAGGAACATGGAAGCAACATGGGCTTGCATTTAGTGGAGCCTGATCCGGATAAGCTTCAGAAAGAAATTGACGGGGGATGCAGATTTATAGCCTATGGTATTGATAGCGTATTTTTACGCCACGCTGCCAAATTTCCGGAAATTAAAAGGAATTGAGCGAAATATATAACCTAATATTCATTTGGGACAAGAGTTGTGAATATAACTGTTTTTGGCGGATCAGGCTTTTTGGGCTCCCATATTTGTGATAAGCTGTCGGACGCCGGGCACAAGGTGAGCATTTTTGATCTTCAGCCTTCTCCCTGGCTTCGCCCTGATCAAAATATGATTATTGGCAATATACTGGATGAAAAGCTGGTGAATGAAGCGGTCAGCGGGGCGGATCTGGTTTTTAATTATGCGGGAATAGCGGACATAGGCGAGGCAAATTCTCATCCTGTGGATACCGCCCGTATAAATGTTGTGGGCAATGTGATTGCCCTGGAAGCTTGCCGCAAAGCTGGCGTCAAACGCTATGTTTTCGCCTCATCCTTATATGTATATGGCAAATCGGGGGGATTTTACCGCTGCAGTAAACAGGCGTCAGAAATTTATATTGAAAATTATCAGGCAATGTACAATTTGCCCTATACCATTCTGCGCTATGGCTCCCTTTATGGGCCAAGGGCTGACAGGAAAAACGCGATTGAGCGTTTTGTTTATGAAGCTCTTACCAGGGGAGTCATCACTTATTATGGATCTGAAGACGCCCTGCGCGAATATGTGCATGTTGACGACGCTTCCACCGCGACCCTGGAAATACTAAAACCGGAATTTGAGAACCAGAATATAATAATTTCCGGAAACCAGCCAATGCGGGTGGGAGATCTTTTTAGAATGATCGGGGAAATTCTGGGTAAGGATCTGAAGATCGAATATCAGAATGACCCAAATAGCGGCCACTATCAGATTACTCCCTATACGTTTATGCCCAAAATTGGCAGAAAACTAACGCCCCCTCTTACGGTGGATCTGGGACAGGGTATTTTAAGGGTAATGGAGGCTGAACATCAGAAACTTCACAAGGAATTGCAGGAGGAAGGAGGATTGTTTATCCAGACGGATGATTAGAATGACATTCTGAATTTTAAATGTCATTTTATAATTGTATATTTAAAGAAAAGAAGGGTAGGAATGGAATAATATTTAAATTTTAATAAGTTATATTCAAATCGATTAATGTTTTCTGAAAATGGCTATCCTGGGAGGGAATGCGTTTGTTCACACTGTCAGACCATTGGTGTTTTGCATTTTATGGATTCGGCTTTCCCCTTGTGGGCGCGGGTTGGCATTTCCCAGAAAAGAGGCACAGGGGTGAAACAGTGCCCTTATAAAACCGTCATGAATATTAAAAAATTTTAATATATTTAGATAAGGACTAGATATGAATATTATTGCGATAGTACCGGCGAGGATGGGATCTTCCCGCTTTCCCGGAAAACCTCTTGCGCAAATTCACGGCGTCCCCATGGTGGGACATGTGGCGAAGCGGACGGCAATGTGTCCGGAACTTGACGATGTATATGTCGCGACCTGCGATGATATTATTGAAGATTATTGTAAAAATGCGGGTATCAAAAGCGTAATGACAAGCGATACCCATACCAGGTGTTCAACTCGCACGGCGGAGGCTCTTCTTAAAATAGAGGAAATGACAGGGAAAAAGGCTGATATTGTTGTGATGGTGCAGGGGGACGAACCAATGGTGCGTCCGGAAATGATTAGTGACGCCATAAAGGCCATGAAGGATAATCCGGAAATCAATGTGGTGAACCTTATGGCGGAAATGGATACTGTCGAAGAATTTGAAGATCCCAACGAAGTAAAGGTTGTGGTGGATGACAACAATGACGCGCTTTATTTTTCCCGCGAACCAATACCTTCTCGTAAAAAGGGGTCGGACAAGGTCCCGATGCGCAAGCAGGTATGCATTATTCCCTTCAGGAGAGATTACCTGCTTAAATTTAATGAGATGGAAGAAAGCCCTCTGGAAATCTATGAGAGCGTGGATATGATGCGGATTTTGGAACATGGGGGCAAGGTACGCATGATTCCCACATCAACCCGGACCTGGAGCGTTGATACTCCACAGGACCTTATGCATGTTGAAGAAGCAATGAAAAATGATGATCTTATGAAGCAGTATAATGGCAAGCCTTCACAAAAATAGTGCGAATTTTTCTTTGACCTATGGTCAAAGGATAAGAAAGATCCTTGAAGAATTATGGATTTTCATTTTTGGCTGGATTCCCACCCCTTTGGGGATTTTGATTCGTCTATATGCATGGCGATTTTTTTTTGCAAAATGTGGAAATATACGCCTGTCCACAGATCTCGCGATTTCCGGAATGTCCAATATGAGTTTTGGCAGGGAAACCAGAATAGGAAAAGGATGCTTTTTAAGCGCGACCAATGGCATCCTCGTTTTGGGCGATTATGTTTCCATTTCTCCCTCAACCCATCTGGGAGCGGATGAGGGGGAGATAATTATTGGTGATTATGTGGCGATTGGTCCCTGCTGTGTATTAAGGGCGGCCAACCATAATTTCAAGCGGACGGATATGCCAATTATGCTGCAGGGACATCAGCATGGAAAAATAATCATAGGCAATGATGTCTGGATTGGCGCAAACTGTGTTATTACGCCAAATGTCCAGATTGGCGAGGGATCTGTGATAGGCGCCGGCGCGGTTGTCACCGCCAATGTTGAACCCTGGGCCATTATGGGCGGAGTTCCCGCCCACGTCATTGGATGGCGGAAAAAACCAGTAAAAGGAGAGAATGGTGGCGCTTAAATGCTTGGCATTTGATTGCGATGGAGTGCTTCTGGATAGCGTGCCAGTCAAGACAAAAGCTTTTGCCCGT
Source organism: uncultured Desulfovibrio sp. (assembly GCA_964397795.1). Taxonomy (GTDB): domain Bacteria; phylum Desulfobacterota; class Desulfovibrionia; order Desulfovibrionales; family Desulfovibrionaceae; genus Desulfovibrio. The sequence continues at coordinate 4,835 of CAYNKM010000048.1, forward strand.
CTGGTTGAAGATTATGGACAGGAGGCTCAAGACAGATTTGTAATGTATCACACAATGCACGGCGGCGTGAACAGAAGCCTGAAATTTGCCTGGTTCTTTCAGGAATTTTTAAACAGGGAAATTACCCCTGAAGAAAGCAGGGAATGGGGGAAAAGATTTGAGGATCTTGCCCTGGATGAAGTGCGAAAATGCGATCTTATTCCAGGTGCTTTGGATACATTAAAACGCTGGCGCGGCATTCTTCCCTTATATGTGTGTACGGGAGCTCCAGAACAGGAAGTGGCAAAAGTTTTACAGGAAAAGGGTCTGGAAAAATATTTTACCGGTATTTATGGTTATCCTCCCATCAAATCCCGCTTGCTGGCGGAAATTATCAATGACGCTGGAGTTTTGCCGCAAGAAACATTAATGGTGGGCGACGCTACGACTGACCGGGATGCGGCAGAAGAAAACGATACCCAGTTTTATGGCGTGGGGCCCGATTTAAAAGGTAATCTTTTTCCCTGGAGCATGAATCTTATTCCATTAAATAACTGGATTGAAGAGCATATAAAATAATCAATGCAGATCCCCGGAGCGAATATGTTTGGATGGAAGATCCTTGTAATTTCCATACTTTTTTTGGGCCTTTTTGCTTGCGCTGATGATTCTGGCCAGGATAAAAAGGACAAGTCGGAAAGTAAAAAGATCTTGCTGATCGGGAATAACGAATCTCCAGAAATTAAAGTCGGGGATAACGCGGTTTCAGGTGGCGAAGAGCAAAAAACGGAAAATTTGCCTCCCCTGAGCAGGGAAGAAATCAGGATTGCCGATACAACCCTGACTTTCAGTAACAGGGCCAGAGATATACTAAATAATGGATTATATGCGGCCGTTCACGTCCTGAAGGATAATGTGAGTCAGTACAGGAAAACCTGGTCATTGCCCAAACGGCCAAAACTTCCTGTTAAATTTAATGGCGATGATCGGCTCAAGCCTCCTTCAGGGATTTTTAGCAAGTCTGAAGAAAAGGATCTGACTCTGGCGCTGGCTGGAATGAATACCGCGCTTAATGATATTATAAATCATTATAAAAACCTTGAAAAATATATCAGTGACTCTTCGATAATTGATGACGGCAAAAGAGGGCTGGAGTTAAGCGAAAAGCTTGAACAAAGCCATTTTCAATATATGAAAGCGCAAAAGAGCTGGCTTGGGATTGTCGAGGCAAAAGCGGCAGAGGCGGAAGCCAAATTATTGCGGGAACATCCCCTGGAGAGACAAATTTTATCCGCTAAAAACATATTTAATCAAATGCGGGAAATCGCGGAGATCATTTCATCTGAACCGGACAATAGACAAATTATTTCTCAACTTGGCCAAAATTTAAACGCCATAATTGAGGAAGCGGGCCAGCCTCCCTTTCAGGCCCAGCCATTTCTTGAAAGATTGTATAAGGCGTTTTTAAAAGACGCGAACACATATGCCCAGATTTTGAATAGAGGCATGCTGGAAGGCTTTCATAACGTCCAGAAAAAAGAACTCCAGTCTGCTCAAAGCAAATGCGGCGAATCCTACAATGAATTTGTCAGGGCTGTTAACAGGATGTCCGACAGGGTGTAGCTGACAATCCTGGATTGGCAAAACCATGACAAGCATTCAACCTGAATTGGGCAGACTGTCAAAGGACTGACCATCAATCCGACTATTTTATATAACATATTGATTTTATTATATTAAGTATTTTTGGCAAGCTCATTGCATATTCCTGATATATAAAAAATAAAATCAATCAGATCTTATCAGATCAGGTCTGTTTATTTGAAATTTCAGGAGGCAATAATGTTTTTTTTAATGGGTGGAGACAAGAAAAAAGGCAAATCTGAAAAAGCTGGCAAGGCTACAGCGGATAGCATTCGCGTAAAAGAAATTTTTAATTCCGGACGTTTTCCGGTTGTTACTACTCATCAGGTTGAAGGGCGTCGCATTGCCAAGGTTCTTGGCCTTGTTTGCTGCCGTGGTTTTGATTCTGAAGAGGCTTTTTATGGAATGGCGGCCAGAGCGATGAAAAAGGGCGCCCAGGCTATAGTGGGATATAACGAAAATGTCGCCTTTCATCCCGATGGCAGCAAATATTTTACTTGTTATGGAACAGCAGTAATGTTTGAATATGATCCTTCCGACCCTGACACCCTTCCTCTCATGCTTCAGCAGAAGTTCAGGGATCAGGAACTGTCCGCCGACACTATAATATAGCGTTAAGAAGTAATTACTGCCTCTAAATAATATAAAATATATGATAAAATTCCGGCTTGGCCGGAATTTTTCATTTAAAGCCCCGGGCAGGATTTGAAAAAGTCGATAAGTGTTGATATTGAACAGGATTAATTCCTGTTTTTCGGAAAGACATGAACAATAAAAGAAAAGCCGATTCATAAAAATATCAATCAGCATGTTCAGGTGATATTTATAATATCTTGACAGGCGAGTTTGGTATCAACCGCACCTGACCTTCAGTCACAACTTTTTCACCTGGTTTCACATCCCCTTCGACTACGCTTTCTCCATTATTTATAAACAGGACTTTTATATTCCTGTATTCCGCCCTGTTATCTTCATTAACTATAAACACATAAGCTCCGTCTCTCCCTGTCTGTACAGCATTGGATGGCACGATCAGGGCATTTTCAAAATTACCAAGAGGGACGCTTATATCCACATATTGTCCTGGCCAAAGCTTTCTCTCCAAATTTGGAAAAGTTCCCCTCAGTGGAATTGTGCCGGTTTTGCTATCAACATTATTTTCAATAAGGGTCAGCTCTCCCGTCTGCGGCTGGCCGCCCTGGGGTGTGGCAAGCAGGGAAACAGGTCCGGCAGTGAGTTGTGCCTGAATCAGGGGCAGATTTGTTTCCGGGACTGAAAAAGTAATGTAACAAGGTTCAAGGGCGTCTATATGAACAATAGCTTCGGAAGATCCGCTCTTGATCATGTTTCCCTTATGAATTTTAAGAGCTCCTATCCTGCCGCTTATTGGCGCCTTTATGGTGCAATAAGACAGATCGAGCAGGGCATTTTCTACCGCGGCCTTATCCGATAGTACAGTCGCCCTAAGGGCTTCCGCATCGGTTGACATCTGTTCAAAAGCTTCCCTGCTTACATAGCCATTGCTTACAAGTCTCCCATAACGGCGCTTGTCTTCAACAGCCTTCGCATATTGAGCCTGGGATTTTGCCAAAGCTCCCTTTTTTTCTTTTAAGATCGCCTCGTAGGGGCGGGGATCAATTTGGATGATCGCCTGGCCTTCCTTGACATCCTGGCCTTCCGTAAAATTTATTGAAACAATTTCTCCCGATACCCTTGGCACAATAGCCACAGAAGCCGAAGCCCTGGCATTTCCTACCGCATGCAAAATCCTGGGAGTAGCTTGCTGCCTGACTTCTGACACCCTTACGGGCGCCTCCTCTTCACGGTTTTGTGAAGAATCCTTGTCACTGCAGCCAGCCAAAAATATAATACATATTAACATCAATATCACATTCACAACAGTTCTCCGGCCAGTTACTTTAATTGATAATTATCAAGTATTCCAGTTAGATATATTATTTTTTCAATATGGCCCATAATTTGCAATTAGTGTGTCAGAAAATTGATAAACCTTCTTTCATGGGTGCTTAAAATGAATGAGAATGAAATTCCGGTCAATGATAGCCATTTCAGTGACAATAAAAAAGAAGCATATTCAGATTTTATTAAATGGCTAAAGATTTCCGAAGAAATTAATAATCTTGAAAATATGGTTTCCGATTTGGAAAAAGCCCTGCATATGAACGGTAAATAAATATGAAAAAATAAACAGAAAACGTCATATTTATCATAAAGATATTTTATTTGAAAATAAATTAATTTGTTAACTAGTTTTTATTTATACCAGATGAATGTTTCATTTTAAACATATAATTTCG
>CAYNKM010000049.1:0-8634 GCA_964397795.1 uncultured Desulfovibrio sp.
GGATGTTGTCGAAGAGGCACTTCGTATTTATCCGGGAAGGGCGCTTATCAATTCAGGTTTAAAAAATCTGTTGGACAGTATAATTAAAAAAAATGAAATACCAAAAATTGACAATTCCATCGTTGAGCCATTTGTTAATAATTTAAATAAAAGAATATACAAGGGTGGTGGGGATTTTGAGGAATATGAGCAAATTTATAGCAGGCTGGCTGAAAGCTGTATAGGCTATATGGCCTGTCAGGAGCATTTGAAGTTTTCCAGGATTCTGGAGTTGGGCCAGATTATAGTTGATAATTTCAAGGACGATTTTAAACAGGCAAAAAATATTCCTTCAATATTGATACCCAAACTCGCAAAGCGGGCGTTGTCTATTAATGATGGAGTTTGTGACGCGCTTTGTCGCATGGGTTCAAAGCTGTCGCATTTCATGCTGGACGAATTCCAGGATACCAGCGAGGAACAGTGGGATGGAATGCATCCTCTTGTTGAGGAGGCTTTGTCCAGGAATGGAACTTTAACCTGGGTTGGCGATATAAAGCAGTCAATTTTTATGTGGAGAAACGCCTGTCCGGATCTGTTTGACAAAATCAAGACAGATAAAAGTCTTACCCGAATGGTTGATCGCGTCAAGACTGACGTACTTCCTAAAAATTACCGCAGTTCGGCAAACATAGTTGAATTCAATAACTCGCTTTTTCAGATTTTACAGGATTCAAAAAAAATCCAGCAGGTACTTGAACTTGTTAAACCTGATTTGAAAGATAATGAAATCCTTATACAAAAAATTCAGGACGCATTTGCGGGAGAACCCCAGGAACTTCCTGATGATGCAGATCCAGGCGGATTAATCACAATAAACCCCATTTCTTATTCAAAAAAAGAAACCGAGGAATTTTGGGATAACTTTAAAGAACCCTTTGTTTCATCTATCCAGAAGAGAATTGGGGAAGGAGTATCTCCTTCCGATTTTTTAGTCCTGGTCAGAAGCAATGATGACGCCAATCTTCTGGCGTCTTATCTTCTGGGGGCAAATATCCCTGTAATTACCGAGAACGCGCTTATCCTCAATGAGGAAGCTCTTGTCAGGGAAGCAATCTCCCTTATGGAATTCTTAATGAATCCCTATAATGATCTGGCGTTTTTTACCCTGATTTCAGGCGAGGGTTTTGAATCCGTACGAGAAAAAGAGGGTTTTGACATCGAGGGCTTGTATAAGCTTGCTCTGGGCAGAGATGGTAAAAAGGCAAGGAAACCTCTTTTCATGATTTTCAGGGAAACTTTTCCGGAAATCTGGGAAAATCTGCTGGAACCATTTTACAGGGAATCAACCTTAAGACCCCCATATGATATAGTTCGGGAGTGGTTTCGGAAGCTGCTGATAGAAGAACGTTTTCCGGAAAAAAAGACTTATATCAATGGATTTCTGGAGTACCTGCACAAGGCTGAATTTGCCGGATATAATTCCATCCCCTCAATTCTGGAACATTGGGAGGAAGAGGGAAAGGCGAGCAAGGCGGCCATGCCAGAGGGGGTTGAAGCAGTCAGGATTATGACCATTCATAAAGCCAAGGGTTTGGAAGCGCCGATTGTTATCGTGCCCATTCCCAATGGATCATTAAAACCCAAATCAAATCAGTCATCCAAAAGAATCTGTCTGGATTATAAGGGCTTGCGTCTGAATGTCCGCCTTCTCAAGTATTTCAAAAAAGATCATGACGAATCCCTGATGCGGGAAGTTCAGGAAATACTGAATATGCTCTATGTGGCTTTTACAAGGCCCAAAAAGGAATTACATGTTTATACCTCCTGCAAGGAAGGGGAAGAATGTATTTTACAAAAAATGCTGGAAACTTCAGAAATGGATTTTCCCCTGAAAAAAGGTGAAGAATGGCATAAGGATAAAATTGAAATTACTGAAGAAGTCCATCAAGAGGAAGTTGTGACAGGGGAAATGAATAAAATTTTATTCCCCTGGCAGGATAAGTTGAAAATTGCCCGAAACACACTTTTTTCTGCCGGCGATTATGTCAAACAAAGGGGCAGTTTTATTCATTTCTGTCTGGAAAATCTGCATCTTACCGGAAATCCGGAGCAGGATGCGAGAAATGCCCTAAATTTCGGCATATCCCATTCCGGAATTAATCTGGAAAAAATTGACACGGAAGAAATATTCAGGGGCCTTTGCTGGTTCATTTCTCAGGAAAATACAAAGGAGTGGCTTGAGAGGGGATGGCCGGAACATTCAATGCTGAATGCGGAAGGACAGGAAAAACGCGCAGATCTTCTTGTTCCATTTGACTGGGGTGTCCTGGTGATAGACTACAAGAGCGGCGAGATCGCGGAGGAAAATATTGAGCAGATGAAATCCTATCTGGAATGTGTAAAGGAAAGCGGAGAGTTCAAGGATAATGTTTGCGGGCTTCTTGTATATCTGGATAAAAGGAAATTTATCCCTGTCAATCTTGATAAAGTTTATGAGGCCTCTGATTCCTGTCCAAAAATGCCTCTTGTATAAAATTTGTTTATAAATACTCTGGATAAAACCCAAATGAGCACTCCATTTCATATATTTCCCTGGAATAAGCCATTTATACCTCCCTTTAAAAATTTTATTAATGAATTAAGCGGAGGTCAGCCTGGAAAGGCGGTAATTGTGACTCCCCATATCCGGCCTGCCCGATATATGACAAATTTATATCGCAAGGATAAAAAAGCGCGCATATTGCCCAAAATGATACGGGTAAACGATTTGGTAAGCATATGGCGCGCCAAACTTTCCAATGGGCCACTCTACATGGCCAATAGTCTTGATCAGGTTTCCCTCCTTTTTGAATGTGTCAGGGAGCTCAATCTGGATATTCCCATGTCCTCTTCATTAAAATCTATTGGGAGCGATATAGGCACATTCCTGCCCTGGGGGATGAAACTCGCGAAAATACTGGAGGATATGGCAATAGAAGGAGCTGGGATAACAAATTTGCCCAATCTTGACTTTGAACTGGGCAACACCTCCGCCTCCATTTTATCCTCCCTGGAAGAAATTGGAAATCTATGGGAAGCGAAGCTCAGGGAGAGAAACTGGACCACACCTGGGCAGGATCATAAATTCGTGGCGGCTCATGCGGAGGAAATTCCGGATATATTCTTTCCCACTTCTGAACATCCTGTTTTTCTGGCAGGCTTTTATATTCTGACTGGAACACACAAGACTCTTTTTAAAAGCTTATGGAAGGCGGGAGCGCATATTTGCCTTCATACCGATCCGGAAATAATTAATGATAGGGGACATTGGTCATGTCAATATCATTCCAAATGGATCACAGACTGGAATGCTTCAGCTGAACTCATTTCTGACAAAGAGGAAGATGGGCAGAAGGCAGAGGTCAATTTGGTGGAAACAAATGAGGCTGGCAGTGGTTTAAAATGTAAGAACACTTTTTTTGCCGGATATGATCTGCATTCCCAAATGGATGAGGTTGGGAAATTACTGCGTCAATCTGGTTCGACATCGACAGCGATAATTCCATGCAAGGAAGAAGCCCTGACCGCCATTTTGCAGAATCTTCCTCCCGAAAATGTCAATGTTTCCATTGGCTATCCCATGGAAAGAAGTCCATTAATCCGCCTTTTCCAGTCCCTGCTGGAAATGTATTCAAATAGTCCACGGGAAAATTATTTTAGAAGCGCGGATGTGCTTTCTGTTATAAGGCATCCGTATATTGGAATGTTAAGAGAGGAACCGGAAGGCACAGATTACAGATCTTCCCTTTTTAAGCTGGAAAAGGAAATTTTGGACTCCGGTCTTTACTGGGAGAAAACGGGCCAGGCCAGCCTTGCCAAAGGTTTGATTGACACTCTCAATGAGCATTTTTCCGGAATAGACACCATGAATAAATTGGGATCGGCAGTTGAGAGTTTCTGCAGATGGCTTTTGGAGAAAGGCAGGGACAGATGGAAATATATTTATCAGCTCGATCAGGAAGTCATGTTTCGTCTGGTTAATAATGTTGTTCCGCTTTTTAAGAATAATTTATTAAGTGAAGAAAAATTTCCCGGTAAAATTCTCTCCTCTCTTTTTATGGAACAGATCAAAGAAGAAAATATACCCTTTGAAGCCGATCCCATTGAAGGGCTACAGGTCATTGGACTTCTGGAAAGCCGGTTATTGCAGTTTGATAAAGTTCTAATAGTGGATGCGAACGATGATGTTTTGCCAAAGAAAGCTGGCCAGGATCCACTTCTTCCCGATTCCCTGCGTTATCAATTAAATCTTCCCGATAATCGTCAAAAAGAGGCCGCTTCCGCCCATAATCTTTTCAGATTGCTTGCCGGAGCAAAAGAAGCCCATTTTCTCTGGCAGGAGGGTACTTCCGGCGGGGAATTTTATGACAGCAAAAAAGTGCGGAGCAGATTTATTGAAAGATTGATCTGGGAAGAAGAAAAGAAAAGACCAGAATTGCTTGAAGATAATAAAAGCATTGTTGAGCATCCCAGGGCGTTATTAAAAATATCATCTCCTGATATAAAACCAATTATACGCAATCCAGAACTGGACAGGGCAATAGCGGGGTTCTGGTCACGACCCGTATCCATGACTTCTCTGGATAATTACCTGTCCTGTCCCGTGCAATTTATCCGCAATAATATAATTAATCTTGAAAGTCCATCTGAAGGGCAGAATCGCAATATTCTAGCTGGCCAATATGCCCATAAGGTACTTGAGAAAATTTATGACGGAATGAAAGGAAAATTGCCAGAAGATCTGGAATATGAGGCAAGGGAAAAGCTTATAGCCATTAATTGTGATTCCATCTCACAAGAAATGCGCCTGGCTGACGTCCTTGCTCCCGACGAGTATGAAGCCCTGAATATATCCATACCAAAGATAATCAGGAGATATTTATCAAAAAAATCTGAAAACTCCCTGCAATGTCTTGCCCAGGAGGAAGATCTGGATGGCGAGATCAGTATTGATGGAAAAAGGATTAAATTAAGGGGAAGAATAGACAGGATAGATAAAGGCAAGGATGGATTATATATAATAGATTATAAAACTGGCAGGGATCTGCCTAAAAATAATCCTGATTTATGGGATGATGGGGATTTTTTCGCCAATGTTGCCAGGGCCTGCAAGGAAAAGGATGTCGATGAGCTTGAGGCATGTTTTAATTTGTTCAGGAAAAAAATTTCCAGCTTGCAGCTTCCCGCATATCTGTTGCTATTAAGTCAGAGCGATATTTATAAAAAAGACGGATTTCCCGCCAACGCCCTGTGGGCGCCCCTCCGTTATTCCAAAAAGGAAGAGTTTCTTTTATCCTCACCACTGACGGGAGAAAGCGATCCCAGATTAAATCACTTCAGGGAAGCGATTAATCTTGTCTATAATCATATGACTCTGTTGCCGGAATTTAGGCCTGACAAAAATAAAATATGTGAAAGATGCGCCGGTAAAACCCTATGCGGAATAAAATAATATGGCCTTTTTAGTTTATCTTACCTTGCCTGTTGAAATGGACCCTGTTGAGTTCTCTGAAAATCTTGTCAGGGGCGGATTGGCTGCCGGCATGAATATTCTCGGGCAGGGAACTTCTGTTTTTCGCTGGAACAATGAAATTCAGACCAGGAAAGAATGGTATATTGTTGCCCAGGTTAAAAGAGAGGTATTTGAGGCCTTTACTCAAAAAGTCAGGGAAATTCATCCTTATGACACGCCATGTATAACCGCGCTTCCCATTGAGAAAGGATACGCGCCCTTCATGAAATGGATTGATGATATGTGCGGGACTGAAGAATGAAGCTGGCTCTTGTGGCTCCATTTAATATTGGGAGTGCTTCCGGAGAAATTCACACCTTACAGGAGGAACTTCTGGCTGAAGCCTGGGATTGTGCCTTGAGAGATCAAATCCTGGTCATGGCCAAATTTCTTCGGGATGGCAGCCAATTTGAACCCTGTATAATCTGCAGGCAGGGGAGTCAGCTTGCCCAAAAGGCCAAGGGCATTAATTTACCCTGTCTGGAATTAAAAACAGGAATGAGCATACTGGATCGAATAAAACTATGGCGCTGGCAAAAACAGGCTCCTCAAATGTTGGTTATGTCTGTGGATGCTAAGGCTTTGAAGACAGCCAAAATTTTACAGGGCATGCGCAAAAAAAAATCCTCTCCTCTTGTTTGCGTTTTTCCGCTGAAAGCTTCTCCACTAAACAAAAAAGAGTTAAAAATTATATCCCGCTCGGATCTTGTTATTGGAGGATCCGAATATATAATAAAAAATATTGTTCAGGAAATTGAACAAAATAATCTTTTTTTGTATCCGGACACCGCCATTATTCAGCCTGGCATTGAATATGAAAAATATAGTCATGCAAAGCCCTGGGGTAACGAGTCGGGAGTAAATTTTGTTTTCGGGATGGCCGAAAGTCTGACTCCAAAATCGGGGGCCTTACTTATAGTGCGGGCAATGGCGGCATTGTGGCAAAAGAAAGATTTGCCGCCCTTTGAAGTGAGGATGTTTGGCGCGGGTTCAAGATTTTCTGAAATAATTCAGGAATCGGAAAATTTGGGAATTAAAAGCAGGCTTTCCCTTCTTTCCGTTCAGGATTTAAAGAGAGCAGGGGGGAAGTGTAATGCCTGGCTTGCCCCAGGAAGCGCGGATATGGAGATGCCGGAAACATTGTGGACTGGCTTGGCCGCAGAGATACCAGTAATTTGTTCCAATAGCGCGCTTCATCAGGAAAGATTAAAAGGTATATTACCAGAAACTGTTATCTGGATCGAAGAAAATCACCCCCAGGATATGGCCAGCGCGATGATTTCAATAATGAGTGAAGAAAGCTTGAGAGAAAAACTCATTGAAAATGGAAAAAAAGAACTTGAAAGATGCGGCGCGAATCAGATGGCAAGAAGAATGAAACAAATTTTACAGAATCTTGTTGCTGATAACAGGGAAGACAATATTGAAACTGAATCCAGTGAAGATGTTTCCTGAACCAGGTCCATATCAAGCGCCATCCTGAAAGGATTCGAATCCCTGCTTATTTTTTCAATAAAAATTCATGAATCAGTTTTTATCATATAGCTTTAATCCGGATCTAACCTCGCCAGATTATAAAGGCGATTAGTTTAAATACGCCCCAAATGATTTATCATACAAATTATCTTCCCAGTTCAAAGGCTCTAAAGGGAAGATTGAGGGCAATAAACCACCATTATGATTTCTCCTGTTCAGACAGAAAGAAAACATAACCCCGCCTGGCAATTGATAATATCACCAATTAAACAGGTTCTATAACTTCCTGACCGCGCATGTAGGGCTGCAATACCTTGGGAATGAGAATGGAGCCATCTTTTTGCTGATAATTTTCCAAAATTGCGGCCATTGTTCTTCCGGTAGGCAGTCCTGAACCATTGAGGGTATGAAGATATGCAGCCTTTCCCTGTGCCGGCTTGTATTTTATATTGGCCCTGCGCGCCTGAAAGTCTGTGCAGTTGGAACAGGAGGATATTTCACGGTAGGTTTTCTGGCTGGGAAGCCATACTTCTATGTCATATGTTTTTGCGGATCCAAATCCCAAATCTCCCGTACACAGGCTGATTACCCTGTATGGCAAGTTCAGGGCTTCGAGAAGATTTCTGGCCTGGCCTGTCATGACTTCAAGCTGATTGAAGCTATCGTCGGGGTGGGCGAAACGAACCATCTCCACCTTGTTGAATTGATGCATGCGGATAAGACCCCTGGTATCCTTTCCCGCCGCGCCCGCTTCTGAACGAAAGCAAGGGGTATAGGCGCAATAGGCCAGTGGGAGCAATTCTTCAGGGATAATATCGCCAGAGTGAAGATTGGTAAGGGGAACTTCGGCTGTGGGTATCAAAAAATAATCCCATTCGGCCAGACGGAAAAGATCCTCCTCAAATTTGGGAAGCTGGCCAGTGCCGGTCATGCTGCCCCGGTTTACCATATAGGGCGGCGAGATCTCCATATAATCTTCCTGTCTGGTGTGCTGATCCATAAAAAAATTGATTAGGGCCCTGTCCATTGCGGCAGCCCATGCCTTTTCAACCACAAAACGGCTTCCTGTTAATTTAGCGGCTCTTTCAAAATCCAGCCCTCCCAGCGAAGTCCCCAGGTTAGCATGATCCCTTGGCTGGAAATTAAAATCCCGCGGTTGACCCCACCTGGCAATTTCCGGATTTTCAGTTTCATCCTTTCCTACTGGCGTGGATACGTCCGGAATATTCGGCACGGCCAATAGCCAGTTTTCCACAGCTTTTTTTGCTTCCTGGGATTCAAGATCAAGGGCCTTGATGCGGGCTGAAAGTTCGCCCAATTCCGAATACATGCCGCTCGAGTCCCTGTCTTCTCTTTTTAAGGAGGCAATCTGGGCGGAGGCCTGATTTCGCCTGTTTTTCAGATTTTCCACTTCTGCGAGAATTTCCCTTCTTTTGCCATCCAGCGCCAGAAATTCCTGAACATTGAGGGAGGAATTTCGATTTTTTAATGCCTCGGCAAGGATTTCAGGCTGTTTTTGAGCGATTTTTAAATCTATCATGATATTTTCCCAATCAGGATTTGTATAAATATATAACTGTTTTAAATATATAGGATCTGTGTCAAGTTGTTAACATGATCCAAAT
>CAYNKM010000050.1:0-8509 GCA_964397795.1 uncultured Desulfovibrio sp.
GACTGTTTATCTACTTGATTTTTCAGTTTTCCGCGCTGCTTCTGGCCTGGAATGCCCTGCAAAAACTTGAATATATAAATATGGGTCCTTCTGAAAATTCTCCGCCCAGCCAGCATTTCCTTCAGGGAATTTTCAAAAGGGGAGTTGGCGTTCACGAACTTTCCGGATCTGGAACATTCTCTCCCTGGATTTCCTCCCTTTTTGGATTTGGCCTTCTCGCTTCAATTGGGGGATCCGCCTTTCTTCTGCCAGAAGGACGGGCGCTTATAGTTTCTGGAGTCCTGGCCACCCTGGAGACCGGCTCTTTCCTCTCCCTTATGGTCATGGCAGGCGCGACCACAGTTTTTATTTGGCTTTATGTGGAAACCGTCCAAATCATATGTCTGGAAAAGCCAGTCGCTTCCAGGAGTCTGAAAGATACGGAGCATGGGGATAAACCCGGAGCGCTGGTGGTTGGCCTTGCGATTCTCACAGCCGCTCTCGGACTTTTACGCACGCCTGTAACCGATCTTTTCGCCTTGCCATTTGATCTTGTGGTTCCCCACAGTGCCGTCAATATATCCTGCTGGATTTTATATATCGGCGCGTTTGTTACAGGCACTTTTTTCCTCTGGCGCATCCACCTTGCTCCCTATATCGGCACATTATTTTTCGCTCTCGCCTTTGTGGCTGTCTGTGTTACTCCGGCCGGACCGCTTGCTAACCTTTTCCTTTTTATAATCACGCTTATCGGCCTGATAGTCGCGATTTATTCAATAAGTTATATCCATGACGGCCCAAAAGGCTGGTACTGGTTTTTTCTGCTCCTGACATTCGCATCCCTGGCAGGCATAGTTTCAACCCCCAATTTCGCCGCCATGTTCGGCTATTGGGAATTGATGACATTCGCTTCCTATTTTCTGATTGTTTATGACCAGACAAGAAAGGCTTTTGCCGCTGGTCTTAAATATTATGTCATGTGCGCGGGAGGAGCGCTTTTCATGCTTCCCGGGCTCATGGCCCTGGGTAATTACGCCATTGATCCCGCGCTAGCCCTGCAAATGCCTTTCTGGTTAAAGGCGGGACTCATTCTCTGCCTGATCGGGTTTGGCGTTAAAGCCGGTCTTGTTCCCTTCCAGTCCTGGCTTCCCGACGCCCACCCCGCCGCGCCATCCTCTGTTTCCGCCCCCCTTTCTGGCGTCATCACCAAAATGGGGATTTTTGGCATTATCAGCATAATTTATATAGGACTGGGTTCGGCGCAGGAAGATATAAACGGATTGTACGGTCTTTCCTGGTTTGAAACCTGGCTGGTCATCATGGGCGCGGCTACCCTGATATATGGGGAAGTAATGGCCCTTATTCAGACAGATATTAAAAGAATGCTGGCTTTTTCCACAATAGGACAGGTTGGAGAAGTCGCCCTGGTTCTGGGACTTGGGACATGGCTGGCAACCTGCGGCGCCCTCTGGCATATTATCAATCATGCGGTAATGAAGGATCTGCTCTTTCTTGGAGCTGGCGCCATGATTTTACGGGCAGGGAGCAGGGAACTGGCAGACTTGCGGGGGATGGGCCATAAAATGCCCCTGACTGCCGCCTGTATGGGAGTAGGTCTTGTAAGTATCATGGGACTTCCGCCTTTTGGAGGTTTTTACAGCAAGTTCCTCATGATTCAGGCTTCAGTAAATGCGGGCCATATCTGGGTGGCGGTGCTTCTGCTACTCGGCGCATTGGTCGGAGCTATTTATTATACAAGAATTCTGAAAACAATTATTCTGGAAAACCGGCCCGCTGACGCGCCGGAAATCCGGGAGGCGCCTTTCTCGATGCAGCTTGGCATGGTCATGCTGGCCTCCCTGAGTCTGCTTTTTGGTCTCGCTCCCCAAATTCTCACACCCCTGGTTGTACCGGCGGCTTCCCTGGCTTTCCCATTACCGGAAAACGCGCCGGAAATTCTGCTCGCAATCAGCGTTAACTGGCCTGTATATGTGCTCTTCCCGGTTCTTGGAGCGGTTCTTCCGGGTATTTTCTACTCAAAGCCCAGAATGGCTGGCTGGATGAGCGTTGGCGTTCTGCTTGTCACCGCCCTGCTGGTCATAATATTCGGCCAGAATCTGGATACGCTTTCTTTCTGCTTTGCCCTCATAGTTCCGCTGGTAGGCGCAATAAACATGATTTATGCCGTCGGCTACATGGCTCACAGTCACAGCCAATGGCGTTTTTACTGCGCCTTTACCTGTATGTGCGGAGGCCTTATCGGCATGGCCGCCAGTCAATACCTGTTGAGTTTCTTCCTCTTCTGGGAAATCATGAGTTCCTGGGCCCTGTATATGGCAATCGCCCAGGAAGGCACGGCAAAAGCATTAAGGGAAGCTTTTAAATACTTCCTTTTCACCCTTTTCGGAGCAGGTTTCCTTTTTGTCGGTCTCGCGCTTACAGGACCGCTCATGCCCTTTAATTCCAGTCTGCTTGCCGGTCTTGCCAATGGCATGAATCCTGTAATCGCCTGGTGGGGAATGGCTTTGCTGGCTGCTGGCTTTGTCATGAAAGCAGCCCAGCTTCCTTTCAGAATCGACTGGCAGATGCATCCGGCTCTCGCGCCTACCCCTGTTTCAGGCTACATCTCCTCGGTACTTCTGAAGAGCGCCATTATCGGCCTTATCAAACTCTTTATGCTCCTGGGCGCCGGTTACTTCATTTCAAATGTGCTTGGCCTGTTCAGTGAAAGGGTTATAAGCGTATGTGTTATGTGGATCGGCGGTATAACAATAATAATGGCCGCAATTCAGGCCCTGCGCGCCAATGGGCTTAAGCTTGTGTTTATCTATTCAACAGTCAGCCAGTTGGGATATATGGTTCTGGCTGTTGCCTGCGGCGGCGCGCTTGGCTATGCCGGTGGAATGCTTCATCTTGTTAACCACTTATTTTTCAAGGATCTTCTCTTCCTTGTTTGTGGCGCGGTCATGTTCACCACAAATAGGGAAACCCTGAACGAGCTGGGCGGAATAGGCCGAAAAATGCCCTTTACCCTGCTCATGTTCGCAATTGGTGGTCTCTCTCTTGTGGGTATTCCACCTACCAGTGGTTTCTCATCCAAATGGATTATCTATCAGGGTCTGATGCAGGCAGGTCAGCCGCTTCTCGCGCTCCTTTCCCTGGTCGGCAGCGTGATTACTCTGGCCTATGTCGCCAAATTCCTTCATGCGGCCTTCCTGGGTCAGCCCGCAGCCGATTTGGAGGATCTCAAGGAAGCACCCCTGGTCATGCGCTTTGCAATGGGGCTGTTGGCTCTGGGGTGTATCCTGACAGGCATATTCCCCGGTCTGGCCTTGTATCCAATAAATGATATTCTGGCTCAATATGGTTCGCCAGTCCTGCAAGTCGGCATATCCGGCATCCTGACTGGCGCTGGAGCATGGAATGCGACAGCCATGTTTGTAATGATGGCCATCGCGTTTCTGGGCGGCGGCTGGTTTGTGCATCACTTCACACATCTGCGTGAGATTGATGTCCATACTTGCGGATTACCACCCCAGACTGCAGCCAGCAGAATGAATCCTGCAAGTATTTATGGCGATATAATGCGGCTTTTCAGTGGTGTAAAGTCGGCAGGGAGAAGCATCAATGAGTGAGACATTACTGGGCATCCTGCATTTGTGTATTTTTCCTGGAGGGGCTTTTGCCCTGCTGATTGGCTTCCTGTTCAAGGCCCTTGACAGAAGGGTGGTCGCCAGACTGCAAAGACGAATCGGACCTCCTCTTGTTCAGCCCTGGCTTGATACCGCCAAATTGCTCACCAAGGAAACCCTTATCCCGAATACGGCTTGTAAACCCGCCTTTTTGCTCGCGCCAGTCTTCGGTTTTACTGGTATGGCGGTTTGCGCAGCCCTTATTCCCATCCCGGGGGTATATAAGGGACTCGCAAATATGGGAGATTTATTGGTCATATTCTATCTTCTGCCCATACCCGCAATCGCGCTTATGCTGGGCGGATCAGCGTCAAGCTCCCCGTTTGGAGCAATGGGTTTCTCCCGGGAAATGGTTATGATGCTGTCATATGAAACTCCCCTGCTTATGGTCTTGCTTTCCGTCGCGATGCTCGTGGGCAAGTCAATGGCCGGTGGCGAGTGGGGAGCGGAATTTTCTTTTACACAAATCCTGGCCTGGCAGCATGTTCACGGGTCACTTGGCTTTAATCCTGTCATGCTTCCGGCCTTTGCCGCCTATCTTATCTTTTTGCCTGGCACAATGGGCGTGGCGCCTTTTGATATCGCAGAGGCGGAAACCGAAATTCTCGAAGGTCCGCTACTTGAGTATGGCGGACCGCTTCTGGCGCTTTTCCAGATAACTTCAGCCCTTAAAACTTTTGTCGTGCTGGGTATTGGAGTGGCGCTGTTTTTCCCGGGGACAATCGCTCCCTGGTGGCCGATAAACCTTCTCTGGTTTATTTTTAAATGCTTGTTGCTTATGCTGCTTTCGCTGACCATAGTAAGGGCTGCCACCGGCCGTTACCGCATTGAACAGGCGTTCCGTTTTTATGTTACTGTTCCTACGGTCCTGGCTTTGAGCAGTCTTATTCTCGTCTGGGTGATGTAAGGAGAAGCTTATGGATCTGGATAAGACACTTAAAAAACTTTCAGTTCGTTCGCCATGGCTTTTCCGGATAAACGCGGGTTCATGCAATGGCTGCGACGTTGAGTTGGCGACTACCGCCTGTATTCCCCGCTATGATGTGGAAAGACTGGGCTGCCGTTATTGCGGAAGTCCTCGCCATGCTGATATTGTTCTTATAACCGGGCCGCTTACAGCCAAGGTCAAAGACAGGGTTCTTACTGTCTGGAATGAAATCCCTGAACCCAAGGTTACTGTCGCGGTCGGTATTTGTCCCATTTCCGGTGGGGTGTTTCGGGAAGGTTACAGTATTGAAGGGCCAATAGACAAATATCTGCCGGTAGATGTCAATGTTCCAGGTTGTCCTCCCAGACCGCAGGCAATTCTTGAGGGTGTGGTCAAGGCCAGAGAAATATGGTTAAGGAAGCTGGGCATTAAGGAATGAGTGCAATTCTTACTTTTTTCAGGAAGATGGCTTTAGCGGTATATAAATTTGCCCAAAGCGGAGAAAGCAAATGCCGGATTTGCGGTATTTGTCATCATGTTTGCAAAATTACAGGACAAAAAAATCCGGTTAAGGTTCGGGAGGAATAGCATGGCCGGTTTTATGAGGGTTTTATTACGCAATCTTCTCGATGGTCCCAGCACTGATCCCTTTCCCGCCGGAGAAACTTTTACGCCTGACCGGTTAAGGGGAAAGGCCGTTGTCGATCCGGAACTTTGCGTAGGTTGTGGAGTATGCAAGAATGTCTGCGCCGGCGGAGCGATTGATATTACGCCCAAGGAAGACAAAAGCGGCTATACTATCACAATCTATCGGAATTCCTGCTGTCTATGCGCAAGTTGCCGGCATTTTTGCCCAACTGGAGCCATGAGCATTACCAATGATTGGCACCATGCCCATGAAGCTTCGGAAAAATATGATCAGTTGGAGCAGCATACAATTAATTTTGAGCCCTGTTCCCACTGCGGCACGCTAATAAGGCCTTTGCCTGTAAAGATGGTTCAGAAATTATATAAATCAAATCCTGAAATTGATCCTGAAAAGATTAGACGGCTTTGCCCCAAATGCCGCCAGCTGGAAGACGCGAGAAGAATTGAGAAAGTGCAGGAAAAAGAAACCCCCAGTCTGGAAAACGCTGGCGATTCGGGGGTCGAGATTACTGATAAGAACAGGGAAGCGGAAGCATCCAGAATTGAAAAATAAGGAAAGAGCATGGCTGATATAATCAAGGGTAATCCGGAAGTATTGGAGGGTCTGGAGCGTCTGAGCACACCAGATGGCGTACAGTATACTTTTGACTCTTTTGGCAATGAATTTTGCTGGTACAGATTAAGAGAACCTTATCTGATTCTTGATGCGGCCAGGATCCTGCATAAAGAGGGAGCCAGGCTGGCCATGGTCACGGCCTATAACCAGCATAAGGAACATAAGCATCTTCATGACGCCTGCTATGAATTTGTTCTCAAGGGTATTGTATATAGCTGCACAGTACATATGGATGAAGAACATCCGCATGTGCCTTCGATAAGCAGACTATATCCAAATGCAGACTGGCATGAGAGAGAAATGATGGAGCTATATGGGATTCTGATAAATGATCATCCCAATCCGCGCAGACTGTTTCTGGATGAAAATCTGGATCAGGGACTGTTGGGCAAGATTGTGCCTCTTTCCATTGTAATGAATGGCGCAAGCTCGACAGATCTTTGGGAGCGGATTCTATCTGGCAGGGAGAAAAAATAATGAGCAGCACTTTTTCATTACCTTTGGGACCAGTGCATGTAGCACTTGAAGAACCTGTCTATTTTGATCTTGATGTGGAAGGCGAAACAATCCGGCAGGCGCGGCTGACTTCCGGCCATGTTCACCGCGGCATGGAAGCTCTTGCCCAGCATCGATCATTAATCAAGGATGTCACAATCTGTGAGAGGGTGTGTTCTCTCTGTTCAAATAGTCACTCTTTCACCTATTGCATGAGTGTGGAAAATGCCCTTGGCATTGAAACTCCTCCCCGTGCCCGCTATTTGCGTGTTCTTGCGGAAGAGATAAAGAGAGTAGCGTCCCATCTTTTTAATACAGCTATTCAGGCTCACATTATTGGCTTTAGTTCCCTGTTCATGCATGTCATGGAAATCAGGGAAATGATGCAGGATGTCAAAGAGACTGTTTATGGCAATCGCATGAATCTGGCCGCAAATACCATTGGCGGGGTAAAGTATGATATTAATGCCGAGCTGATAGAATATATTCTGAAGATGGTTGAAAAGCTGGAGCCACAGGTTGAAGAAATAAGGGATATTTATAATACAAATCACAATGTGGTAAAACGGACAAAGGGCATAGGTATTTTACCTCATGAGGACGCCATTCGCCTGGGAGTGGTCGGACCGGTCGCAAGGGGATCCGGAGTAATGAATGACGTAAGAATTGAATCTCCCTATGCGGCTTATCCGGATCTGAAGTTTGAATCCTTCACAAGCAATGAATGTGACTGCCATGCCAGAACCCAGATCCGCCTAATGGAGGTGATGGAATCTTTTAGCATGATTAAGCAAATTTGTGAAAAATTGCCATCCGGACCGATTAAAAGTCCAATGAAACCAATTCCCGTAGCGCAGTCCTGCGCAAGATCGGAAGCGCCGAGGGGCGAAGTGTTCTATTATCTGCGCACAAACGGAACCGATATTCCCGAAAGGCTGAAATGGCGCGTGCCTTCCTACATGAATTGGGAAGCTTTGGGAGTAATGATGAAGGATTGCGCGGTGGCAGACGTGGCGCTTATAACCAATAGCATTGATCCCTGCGTGTCCTGTACGGAGCGCTGATTTTGCATGAAGCCAGTCTGGTTCAGGGAATTTTAAATACCGCGCTGGAGAGCTGGCAGGACTACAATAATGCTCATCCTGACAAGCCGGCCGGTAAAATAAAAGAGATTAAATGCAGTTATGGACTCCTGGCCTGTTTTGAGCCAGAAACGCTGCGTCTTTGTTTTGAATTATTCAGGGAATCTACCGCGGCGGAGAATGCGGAATTAATTTTGATTCCAGAAGCGCTGCCCTGCCATTGCAATGATTGCGCCGCAGATTTTAAACTTTTGGAAAGACGCTTCAACTGCCCTGAATGTAAAGGCAAAAATATTACTTTTACAGGAGGGAACGGCATGGCCCTGCAGAGCATAGATGTGGAAAGCGAGGAAATATGATTGAACATATTAGGATAACTCCTGATAAATGTAAGGCCTGTCGCCGCTGCGAGGTAGCCTGTATAGCCGCGCACCATGACATGACTTTTAAGGAAGCTATGAAGCACCGTGATGTTCTGGTTTCCCGCGTGCAGGTTGTCAAGGCGGAGGGGCTAAAAACGACAGTGCGCTGTCACCAGTGCGTCGATGCGCCCTGTTGCAATGTCTGTCCCACTCAGGCCCTGCAGCAGGAAGAAGATGGCCGGATTGGTTTTAATGAAGAACATTGCATAGCCTGTGAAATGTGCATCAAGGCATGTCCTTATGGGACTATATCAATGGATGCAATGCGCGTTAGCAGGGATGGAGAGGGGGATGGTTCGCCCTCAACTTTTGTTGGCCGCAATGTAGCCGTTCGCTGTGATATGTGTCATGCCTGGCGGATGGAAAATGGCAAGAAGATAACAGCCTGTATGGAGGCCTGTCCTGTTCGCGCGCTATATATGGTTGAGGCAGACGGAAATGTTGTAGAAGTTCCGGCGCCCCAGAAAAAAGCGGTTGAAAAGAAAGCGGAATCACAGAGCTAGAAAAGCTTTTGGGGAGCTTGTTATCCTCCAGGAGTTTGTTATTCATCCAGGTCCGTTAATTTTGCAACTGTAGCTGGGGATAAAGGTTTCCACAGTCTATAAAAACAGGGTATCAAACACCCTGTTTTTTTATTTTTTAAAAAT
>CAYNKM010000051.1:0-8440 GCA_964397795.1 uncultured Desulfovibrio sp.
CCTTTGCCGAATATTAAAAAGGAAGGGCATAGCGGTGGCGCCTTTTAAAGCCCAGAACATGTCTCTTAATTCTTTTGTGACAAAAAGGGGAGAAGAGATGGGAAGATCCCAGGCTTTACAGGCGATTGCCTGCGGAATGGAACCGGAGGCAGACATGAATCCCATCCTCCTGAAACCCATGGGAAATTCTGAATCACAAATAATCGTACGGGGAAAAGTTTATGGCAGGATGACTTACAGGGATTATAAAAAAACAAAAAACGAATTCTGGAACAAGGTATGTGAAGCCTATAACAGGTTATCTGGCCTGGCTGACGTCATGGTTCTGGAAGGAGCCGGAAGTCCTGCGGAAATAAATCTGCAACGGCATGATATTGTCAATATGCGAATGGCGCATGAGGCCCAAGCGCGCGTTTTGCTGATAGCGGATATTGATCGGGGCGGAGCGTTCGCCGCGCTGGCCGGCACAATGAGTCTTGTGAAACCTGAAGACAGAAAACTTGTCAGTGGCTTTATATTAAATCGCTTTCGGGGGGACAGGAAACTTCTTTTTCCCGCGCTGAAAAAAATTGAAAAGCGCTGTAGACGGCCTTTCATCGGAATTATTCCAATGATTGAGGATCTTGCTCTCCCCGAGGAGGATTCCGCTTCCCTGGATTTGAATTACAGGAATAATTACAAAAATGAAAAATATATTGATGTTGTCATTCCATTTTTACCCGGTATAAGCAATTTTACGGATTTCGATCCTCTGGCCCTGGAAAAAGGGGTCAGAGTTAGGTTTGTAAGGAATCCGAATGAATTTGGAGAAGCGGATTTGGTCATTATTCCAGGAAGCAGAAGAGTTGATTTGGCCATCGAGTGGCTTGAAAAAAGCGGTCTGGCCGAAAAGATCAGGCAATATGCCGAAAAAGCCCTCACAACCGGAAGGGGGCATTTATTGGGTATCTGCGCCGGTCTTCAGATCCTGGGCCTGACCATCGAAGATCCAGCTTCAGTTGAAGGACGGAAAAAAATGCGGGGACTGGGTCTTATATCCCTGCACACCGAATTGAAGCAGGAAAAAATATTAAGACAGACATGTGTCCTAACTTCGCCCAGAATTTGTTCGGGTGAATTTTTAATTGGTGGGTATGAAATACATCATGGTATCAGCAAAGTTGGTCAAGATGCTGTTCCAGTTATGGTCGCGACCGATGGAGAGATTGTAGGATGGGGGAGATCTGGCGAAAACGACTGCAGGGACTGTAGAATTTGGGGAACATATCTACATGGGCTTTTTGAAAATGATCAGTTCAGGCACGCCTATCTGAACCGCATTTACGAGGAGGCAGGTATAAACAATACCAAATGGGAAGCGTATGATATAAATAAAGAAATTGA
Source organism: uncultured Desulfovibrio sp. (assembly GCA_964397795.1). GTDB lineage: Bacteria > Desulfobacterota > Desulfovibrionia > Desulfovibrionales > Desulfovibrionaceae > Desulfovibrio. Next base: position 1,384 of record CAYNKM010000051.1, read on the forward strand.
CAGACTGGCTGATATTTTCGCGGAAAATGCGAACCTGGAGCAAATTTTCAGGTTACTGGACTTATAAGAGCTTTTGTTTTTTCAGGAATGGAGCACATCGTGCAATCTGGCCGCAAAAGCGGTGAATACCCGAACGGGACTTACATTTGCCTGGAGAAGAACATGCGCTTCATTTGCCCAGGTGTAAGCAAGGGAGAGGGCTTCCGGTTTTTTTGTCAACCCCCCAAGAATCTTGTCCAGGGGGTTATCAAGGGATTTGCCCGCCATAATTCGGGCAATTGATTTTTGACATTCAAGAAGAAGCAGGGACGCCGGAGACTTGCCTGGGATGGCTTTCTGGCCGCCATTGTCCAAAACTCCCTTGCTGGCTGAAATTTTTGTAAAGAAAGACGTCCCGTTTTCCAAAAAAATTGCCAAATCATTCAGCAAAGGCAAATCCTGTTCAGGCTTGTCAAGGCAATCTGTCCAGGGAAGGGTCAGACATAAGGAGCGGGAAAGAAGGGTAGGCAGAATTTGATCCCTCTGGCTGGTCAGAAGGACATAAAGAGTTGAGTCTTGTGGCTCCTCCAGAATTTTAAGAAGGCTGTTCATGGCTTCTTCCCGGGCATTTGTCATGCCCTGGAAAATAACAACCCGTTTGCCTTTTCCATTTGGGGGAGAACTTAAATGGCGTTTAAGAACGCGCATGTTGTCCATGTGCAGACAGCGGACAAGCCCTGGATTATCCCTGTCTTCGGTATTTGAGATTCTGCCGTCATAGGCAAATAGATCAGAAAATTCAAAAGCGGCAATCTGGCGGCAGACAGTACAGTCCAGGCACGGAGCTGCCTGGCTTTTGCCAAGCGCATTGGGACAATTTGCGCTCATCGCCCAGAATTGTCCCATTTGCAATCTTTGCGCCTCTCTTCCTCCTTCCAGCAGCAGACTTTGGGGCGGATTATCTTTCAGCGTGCAAAGAGAACCGCGAAGTTGATCCAGAGAAACATCATCCAGGGCAGGAAGGAGGGATTCCATATTATTTACGGATTATTGTCTGATCACGATCCGGACCCACAGAGATATATTGTACTGGAACCTGGAGAATGTCCTCTATCCTTTCTATATAATTCTTTACTTCTTCCGGCAATTCTTCGTAAGTTTTACAGTCGCTTATATCATCTTCAAAACCCGGGAGAATTTCATAAACTGGCTTGACCCTTTCAAGTTCGCCCTCGTTTTGAGGCATATGTTCAATTTTTTTGCCATCAAGCTCATAAGCAGTACAGATTTTCAATTGGGGAAGATTTTGGAGAACGTCAAGTTTGGTAAGGGCGATGCCATCAAAGCCGTTCAAGCGCACGCTATCTCTTAAAATAACAGCGTCAAACCAGCCACAGCGGCGGGGACGACCTGTTGTCGCACCAAATTCATGTCCCTGTGTCTGGATATAACTTCCGGCGTCATCGAGAAGTTCGGTGGGGAAAGGCCCGGAGCCAACTCTGGTGGTATAGGCCTTGGTCACTCCTATCACCTTGTCAATGTCGGAGGGCGCGATGGCGGATCCGGAAGTCGCGCCGCCAGATACCGTATTTGACGAGGTAACGTATGGATATGTGCCGTGATCAATATCCAGATGGACGCCCTGGGCTCCTTCCAGCAGGATTTCCTTTTCTTCCCTGATCGCGTCGTGAAGTATTTCATCAGTATCCTGAATATAAGGCAAAAGTTCCGGCGCGAGTTCCAGAAGATCCTCGCTTACCTTTTCGGGATTCAATTCTTCAAATTTATACAAGTCACGCAGCAGGACATTCTTTTCCAGCAGGGCATGGGAAATTTTTTTGCGCACAAGCTCAGGATTTGCAAGATCTCCCGCCCTTAATCCGATGCGGGCGGCCTTGTCCTCATAACAGGGCCCTATTCCCCTGCCGGTCGTTCCAATCTTGCTTCCCCCGCGTTTGGCTTCCCGCGCCTTGTCCAGGCTTTTATGATAGGGAAGAATCAGATGGGCTTTTTTGCTTATCGCTATGCGGGAAGGAGACACGTCTATTCCTTTTTCGCGCAAGGTTTTTAATTCCTTGAGAAAAACTTCCGGGTCAAGAACAACTCCATTTCCAATTACGCATTGTTTGCCGGAATGAAGGATGCCGGAGGGAATAAGGTGCAAGATTGTCTCCTCACCCCCTGCCTTTATTGTATGTCCGGCATTGGCGCCGCCCTGATAGCGGATAATAATGTCGCTGTCCTTACTCAGCAAATCCACGATTTTTCCCTTTCCTTCATCACCCCATTGGGCGCCAATAATAACAGTATTGGCCATAGCCTCACCTTGTTTGATTTGAGATTTACAGGTAAACATGATTGAAAGATTATACGCAAGATGACCGGGTAGAGGGGGGAATCAAGATGAAGATTTTCCTTGAAGACCGGAATCTTGCCAAAAGAGGTTATTTCACAAATGTCATTTCTGCAAGCATTTGGTGGTGTTCTCAGCCTTTTGCTGGTTGTTCTGACAGGTTTTTTTCTTGCGCGACGCGGTTTGATTCCCGCGCCCTGCATTCAGATCCTGCCCCGCTTTATAACCAATGTAAGTCTGCCCCCGTTTCTTGCCTGTACGATAATTTCCACTTTAAGGCATGAAAGCATTGGCCATCTTTTTTATGGCGCCCTGATCCCGCTATTTCAGATGAGCTGTCTCTTCTGCCTTGCCTGTCTCGTCGCGAGGCTGGTTCGCGTTCCTCCAAAAAGATTTGGCCTGTTTTGCGCATGCGTATCAAATCCAAACACCATTTTTATAGGCATTCCTGTCAGCGTTGGACTTTTTGGAGATAGTTCGGTCTCCTATGTTCTTATATATTATTTTGCCAGTACCTGTTTTTTCTGGACTGTCGGGAATTATTTTATAGGCAGGGATGAATCCGCATCCGGGAGTCCTGGCCAAATCCGGCAAAAGCGAGGGGAAAAATTGCGTAAAATTGTATCGCCCCCATTGCTTGGTTTTATATGCGGCGTCATGATAATAAGCCTGGATATTTCTGTGCCCGCCTTCATCTTTCAGGGAGCCAGCATTTTGGGACAGGCGACAACGCCACTAGCACTTATCTTTATTGGAATAACCCTTCATGGAATTGACTGGAGAAGCTTCCGTTTAAACAAGGATATAATTATAGCGATTTGCGGAAGGATGATAGTAAGTCCGCTTCTTATGATATTCATACTTTCTTTTATTAACCTGCCCCAGTTGATGAGCCAGGTTTTTATTATTCAGTCTTCCTTGCCGGTACTTATGCAAGTGGCCATCTTGAGCGCGTATTACAGGACTGATCCTCAATTTGGCTCCATTATGGTAGCCTTAAGCACTGTGCTCTGTGCCCTGACTATTCCCGTTTACAGGGTTCTCATATAAAAATCAGGGTTTTAATCCTGTCCATATTCTTTTCAGACAACTTTTAAAAAGATGCCAGGGGGCAAATGAAGCCGGCTTAAGTTGGGAAGGCATGATAAAGCCGTTTGGAGCAAAATCTTCAGGAGTGTTTACAGGAAAGGCATGGGGGCAATTATCCAGCGTTTTACCGATAGACAAGGCAAGCGGGATAATATCCGGCGGAGCGTTGAGGATTTTCATAATGGCCAGATCCAGCAGAACCGGATCTGAACAGACGCCCAGAAGTTCCAGTTTACAGGGATTTCCCTTGACCGGCCCTGTTCCGCTCATGGCCACTATTCCATCCGCAATGCCGGTAACAGGGGGGAGGCTTTTGTAGAGAGCTGTTATGCACGAGGCGAAAAATTCCGTACTCTGTCCATATTTCGCATGGATAAAAGCCTTATGCAAGCCCGGAATAACTCCAAAACAATTTTTGACAGACAAGGTCAATCGCATCTGGGAGTGCGCCTTTACTCGGCAAACGGAAAAAATACGGTTGTTTTCAAAAATCCTGGGAGAAACAGGAAAGCCCACTTTTTTCCCATTCACTAAAAAGGCGAGTTCGCGTTTTCCCGAGAGGGTTTCAACTTTCAGGCCCAGCTTTTTTAATTCTGAAGTCAAGCCTGTCGCTTGGGCGATTGTGCCTATGTTTCCAAAAGCGGGAGAATCGGCAACGGTAATTTTTGCGCCGTTATCAAGAAGCCATTTTGCGATAGTGGAAACCACCTGGGGACTTGTGCAGGCAAGAGGCCGTTTCGCAAGAAGATTTGGCTTGAGAAGAATACGGGAACCCGGAGAAATCTTTATGTCTGCTTTCTCAAGAGCAAGGTAAAGTTTTTTCTGAACCTCCTTTTCCTCATAAGAAGAGCATTTGACGAGCGCTATGGGAGTGGTCACCGGTTTACCTTTTTATTATTTAAAAACCAGGACATTGTTGTCCCTATCAGTCCCACGCAGGCAAGGGCAAAGAATATGGAATGCAAACCGAAATTATCCGCAAGCCAGCCCAGAACTGGCTGCGCGATTCCCCCCAGCGTGGTGGCAAGTCCGAGAGTAATGCCGGATGCGAAGCCTATATTTTTTGCCAGAAGTTTTTGACCTAGAACAACCTGGGAGCTGAATGGCAGATAAAGCGGCAGGGCAAGCAGGGGCAGATACAGGTATCCTAGAACCGCGTTATTAACCAGTCCAAATAAAAACAGGGATATAGGCAGAATTAAAAACGCGATTCTGATTGTTGGGATAAATCCGATCCTGTCGCCAAGAGAACCGCCCAGAATATTGAAGCCTACGCCGCAAGCGCCAAAGATAATCAGGGAGATGCCTGCGACAGAGGGACTTTGACCAAGGATATTTACCATATAAAGAGGAATAAAGGTATTACAGCCGGTAAAGCTGATTGAACGCGCAATGATGACAAAAATTAATTTAATAAATTCAGGCCAGTTATTTACCGCTTCCCTTTCCTGAGAGTCAATTTCCTCTTCTTCTTTTTGGAAAATAGCCTTGTTTTCCTCATCGGGAGCATTCTTTTTGGAGCGTTCAGGCATTTGGTAAATCTGGAACCAGAGGAGGGAGGCGGTTATGAACGCCATGATGCCAAAGACGCTCATTCCATAGAGGCCAAATGTGCCGACAAAGATCGATACGAAAAGGGGGCCCAAAATAAAACCGGTATTGCCGCCTATGGAAAATATGCTCATGGCGGCGCCTTTGTGTTTACCGGAGATCTTATTTGCGAAACGGGCGCCCTCCGGATGGAAAAATGCCGCTCCGACACCGCTGAAAATGACGGCGATAAAGATCGCCCAGTAATTATTCAGAAAACCGGCCATCGTCAAGCCGAGTCCCGCCATGAGTATGCCGAGAGGAATAAACCAGGGTTTACTATGCTTATCGGCAAGCCAGCCTATAAATGGCTGAAGTATGGAGGAAAGGCAGGAATAGGCGAACATAAGGCCGCCTGTAGTCTGATAGTCGAGGTGATAGGCGGAACGTATGAAGGGGAGGGCGGCAGGCAACGCGCCGCTGTTAACGTCACAGGAAAGATGTCCCAGGGAAACGAGAATGAGATTTTTCTTTTGCATCAGTATTTTTTCCGCAAACCCGCACTTTGGCCAAAGAATGATAACTCAAGCCATTTTATCGCAAAGTCAAGACACGCCTGATCGCCATCAAGACTGTCTTCCATAATTTTTTTCTGTCGTTCTTCATCCAGATCAAGACGGGAGAAGATGCGCATTTTTTCAACAAGTTCCCGGAAGCGGTCTAGCTGGTAGAGGGCAAGGAAACACATGGAGGCATGGCGATTATCCAGAGGTTTGCCGCTTGCGGAAATTCTGCTTAAAAAACCCATATAAAGATCGTTTAATTCGTTATATTTCTCCATGCCTTCCTTGAGTTGCCATTCGGATGGAGTATATTTTTTCCCCGCGCAAAATCCCTGGCAATAATCTTCCCTTATTAAAAAATAACGCTGTTTTATGCCATTTTCGCCAATACTTGAGCTGCGGCCTATGGGCCAGGAACGGCAGGCGCCGGGCCGATCCTCATAAATCGCACAGCCTGCGGGACTGACAAAGGGACAGGGGGCGTCAGGACTTTCGATCATCCTGAGCATGGGCAGCGCAATCCCTGTTTCTGGTATATTCTGTCGTTCAGTAAAGGCAAGAAGAAATTCTTCGCTGGTAATGCCAAGATTGCGTCTTATCCTGGCCACGTCGTAAGGAGTCAGGGGGATGGCGATATCCTGGCAGCAACGGTTATAACAGGCCGATTCCGGCCCGCATTCAAACTGAAAATGTTCATCATCCCCGATTGGAGGCGGGAAATCCATTGATTCCGGACTGTTATCCCCGCCGAAATTTTTATCCATTTTTTCCCCCGCGCATTTAAAGTTTACCTGTAAATATATGTGCAAAAAAAATTATGCATCAGGAAACCGGATTTGTAAATTTTTGCAAATCCTACGCAGTCACAAGTCAAAGCCTGAATGCGATTTTATTTTGAACCATATTCATTTCCGGCGTTTTATCATTATATTAATATAAATATTAATATAACGGGGCAATTTTATTACCAACTCGCGCAAGTCTTGCAAGAGTGATATAATGTATGGGAACGTCAGATTTTTTCATGGACATATTGCGTTTGCAAAAAATATTGCTAAAGTTTCTTGACCAGCTTATTAATTTATGTTAAATAATAAATTTTGCCGATAATAAATTTTTAAAATTCAAATAAGGTCAATCACCGGAGGTAATATGAGTCAGTTGCAGAATGCCGTTAAAACTTCAGAAGGCGTTGAATTAAATGGTTTCATTCTTTCGCCCTGCGTGGAACAGTGCAAGGGTTGCGAGAGAATCAGGGAATTTGAGAGCGAGGAATTTTGTTCAAGCTATCCGGATCCTTCCCGTAAGTGGGCTGGCGGGAAATGCAATTTCGCGACTCATACGAAGGCGCAGACTACGACGCAGGCCAAAGTGAACCCGCTCAAGGCTTCCAAGCGCGCAGCCAAGGGCCGTAAATAAATTTGTGATGGCTGCCTTGAGCGGCCCTTTTTTCTTATTTCAGGGCAGAATATGATAAACAAGCTTGATCGGATCAAAAACTGGATCTTTTCCTAGGGGGAAAAAGTTGTCGAATACCAGACAG
>CAYNKM010000052.1:0-8416 GCA_964397795.1 uncultured Desulfovibrio sp.
ACGCCGAAAAAGCCCAGGAGATGGCCAAAAAGCTCAAGCAGAACAGCTTTGATTTAAACGACCTGCTGGAAAACATGAAGCAGATTAAGGGCATGGGTCCTCTGGGGCAGATTCTGGGCATGTTCCCCGGGCTTTCCGGCAAGATAAAGGATGAGGAGACCCTGGAAGGGGAACGGCAGCTGCGCAAGATGGAAGCGATTATTCAATCCATGACCATCGACGAGCGGGAACGGCCGGATATTATCAACCCTTTCCGCAAGCGGCGTATTGCCGCGGGCAGCGGCACCAGGGTGGAGGATGTGAACCGCCTGCTCAAGCAGTTTGAAGATATGCAGAAGATGATGAAGCAGATGCCGGGCATGAGCAAAGGCAAGCGCCGCATACCCTTCGGGGGCGGAATGCGGTTCCCCATGTAGGTGCAAACCACAGTGTTTTGCTGTGTTGCTATAAAAAGAACTGGAACATCACCCGAATGATCCTGAATGAACTTGCGCCGGCTCTTGCTCACATTTGTAGCGTCAAGAATGGCTATGTTGCCCCCATGATGAAGCCAGTCCAGAGCGTTTTCCAGATTTTTTCGGCAAATTAACTATCTCGCTTCCCGTCCAAAACTATTATCGGGATTATAAAAATCCGGTTCAGTCGAGGCATCCCCAAGTAATTGGCGGCGTACGTCGCCATTATTAAAAATTCTGGTCTTTATTCCTTCATAATTCAAGCCATGCTGGAGACGTTTGGCGATTGTGGATTTTCCCCGCCCGGGCAAACCCACCATGGCAATTATCAGTTTATCCATGGCTCTACCCCTGGTTAAAATTAATCTGTGACAGTCAGCTTCATAAAACGTTTTTTGCCCAGTCTGATTTTATATTCGCCAACAGGCAAAATCAAAGAAGGATCCGCGCTAACTTCACCATCAATATTCAATGCCTTTTCACGAATCAGACGCTTTGCTTCGGAATTACTGCTTGCAGTCCCCAATCTGTTTAAATATGGATTATTGAATATTCAGGACTCATTTTTATTTTATATTGCATGGCATCTTCAGGAAATTGCCCTTTCGCATATATTGACTCAAAATTCTTTTGGGCTTCCAGAGCCTTATCCCTGTCATGGCAAATTTCTGTTATCTCGCGGGCCAAATCCATTTTAACGTCTCTTGGATGTTCTTTGCCCATTGCCACAGCGACTTTTTTATTTTCAATCTCTTCCAATGTGAGACTGGACAGAAGTTCGTAATACTTCCACATTAATTCATCGGAAATGGACATGATTTTTCCAAAAACAGAAGCCGGTTCCTCGGTTATTCCTATATAATTACCAAGGGATTTGGACATCTTCATCACACCATCGGTACCTTCCAGCAGGGGAAGCGTGATTATGGCCTGAGGCTCCTGACCATAAGCTTGCTGGATTGTCCTGCCTACGAGAAGATTAAATTTTTGATCTGTCCCTCCCAGTTCAATATCGGCATCCAGGGCCACAGAATCATATCCCTGACACAGGGGATAGAGAAATTCGTGAATGGAAATGGGCTGCTCACCCTTGAAGCGTTTGTCAAAATCATCCCTCTCCAGCATTCTCGCAACAGTAAAATTGGAAGCCAGTCGAATAAAATCGGAAGGGGACATCTTGTTATACCAGTCAGAATTAAATACCACTTTTGTTTTTTCCGGATCGAGAATCTTGAATACCTGTTCTTTATAAGTCTCCGCGTTTTTTATGACTTCTTCCCTGGAAAGAGCTGGCCTGGTCTGCTTTTTCCCGGATGGATCGCCAATCATGCCGGTAAAATCTCCTATCACGAAGTAGATTTCATGGCCGAGATCCTGAAGCTGGCGCATTTTCCTCAATATTACGGTATGACCAAGATGTAAATCGGGAGCTGTTGGATCAAAACCGACTTTAACTTTTAACGCTTTGCCTGAAGCCAGCTTTTTTCTTAACTCAATTTCATTTATCAATTCCACTGTGCCGCGTTTAATTTGAGTAATGGCTTCATCAATTTTATCCATGGCTTTTCTCTTCTTGTTTTAAAGACGAACTTCCTGATTAATTTGCAAGGCGGATAAATCATATACGGAACTGTCGGTAATTTCAGCCCGGTATAACTGGCCCGGTTCAAGATTTTCACCAGAAATATAAGTCAGGCCATCAATTTCCGGGGCCTGAAACCAGACCCTGCCTTTATAAAGTCCTGGCCATTCATTAAATGCGCTTTCATCAACAATAACCTGCATCTCCCTGCCAGAAAACTTCTCCAGCCAGGCCCGACTGATCGGAGCCTGAATATCCATCAAAATTTTTTTGCGCTCTTCCCTTGTTTTCATCGGAATCTGGTCTGGCATTGAATATGCTGGAGTTCCTTCCTCAGCATGATATACAAAAACTCCCAAATGGGAAAAGGCGCTTTCTTCCACAAATTTGCACAAATTATCAAAATCCTTTTCACTTTCGCCGGGAAAACCTGTCATAAGAGTGGTGCGGATTGCCGCCTCCGGAATAATCTCTCTTATATTCCGTATTATTTCCCGCGGGTTATTTTTGAATGGCCTGCCCATTTTCCGCAGAATATTCGCTTCTGAATGCTGAAAGGGAACGTCAAAATAAGGCAACAGGGGTTCGCCCGTTTCCGCTATAAACTTGATAAGCCGTTTATTTAAAAGGGAAGGATAAAGGTACAAAAGACGAAGCCAGCTTATCCTGCTATCCTCAAGCAATTTTTCGAGCAAATGGATAAATGAGGGAGAATCAGGAAGATCTTTTCCCCAGGAAAGAAGATCCTGGGCTACAAGTATTATTTCCCCAACGCCACTGTCCAACAGGCTTTTGGTATCTTCAAGAATAACAGGCAAGGGATTTGAAACGTATTTTCCCTTGAAATAAGGAATCGCGCAAAAAGCGCATCTGTGATCGCACCCATCAGAAATTTTAACATAGGCGCAGGAACGTTTGCCGAAGTCCGTTTTTTTTTCAAATATTGAAGATAACTTTTTGAGTCTCCCTGAAATATCCTTAATCACGTTCTCATCGTCCGAACCGGAAATCCAGAAATCAATTTCAGGAAATTCCTTTTTCAATTCTTCGGGAGAATATCTGGCAGGCAGGCAGCCCATAGCCACAAAAAGCGGTTTTTGGCGCGCCTTCTTCTGGCTTTCACTTAATTCCAGCAAAGTTCGGATTGATTCGCGGGTGGCGGGTTCTATAAAAGCGCAGGTATTTACCAGGATTAACTGGCAATCTTCCGGTTCAGCCCCCAGTCTGAAAGGCACAGAGATTTTTTTTAAAAATTTTTCCGTATCGACCCTGTTTTTGGGGCAGCCGAGGCTTACTGCATGAACTGTTATCTCGTCCATTTTATATTGCCAAAAACCGTATTGATTCAGGCGGAATAAGTATAAGATGATCTTTGTCAATATCCTTTTGGTCAGTCACAAAAGCATGCTGATTGACATTGAGGATAGCTTCAGCTTCGTGGCTACTGTCAAAAAGATGCAAATAATCGCCTTTAACATATTCACCTGTGGTCCAATGCCTGTTTAACGGAGCCTTGTCAGGGCTAACAAATTTTATAAAGCGAAAGACAACCGTATGGTTTTTATTAACTTCTGGATATTCTCCAAGCCAATTTTTGAAAGTTTCCCATAATTCCTGTGGAGAAACTTTCTGTCCTGCCGCAAAAGGCCTGGTCACGGCGTAAGACATTTTTTTTGAATATTTATTAAGCAGATGATCTATTAGCGATACATAATCAGTTTCCTGATTCAGAACTTTTTCAAAAACTTTCGGATTTGAGGCCAGTTCCAGCAGGGATTCATTCAGAATATCTCTCGCTTTCAGCGTCCTTATGCCAAGAAGCAGCCTATAAGCATTAAGAACAGCATAGATTGCGCAAAAGGTATCAAGCTTTCCCTGATAAAAAGGCTTGATCATAAGCTATTCCACGGTCACGCTTTTGGCCAGATTACGCGGCTGGTCAACATCCTTGCCAAGATAATCGGCCACTTCATAACTAAAAAGCTGCAGGATGGGTAAAATTAAAAAAGAAAGATTGTATCCAGGCAAGGAAGGGAGCTGCCAGCGGTTATCCCCTTCAAGATCCTTGTCCGAATTGGTCAATACTATAACCTTGCCGCCGCGGGCGCGAATTTCCTGTATATTGGACTTTATTTTATCCAGAAGACCATCTTCAACCGCGATGACAAAAGAAGGAAAACTTTCATCAACAAGGGCGATTGGGCCGTGTTTCATTTCTCCCGCGGCATAACCTTCCGCATGTATATAGGAAAGCTCCTTTAATTTCAGCGCGCCTTCCAGAGCCATCGGATAATTCAGACCCCTGCCAAGATAAAAAAAATGTTTGAATGAAGAATATTTTTTTGCCAATTCTATAGCGCTTTTACGCATCTCCGGCAAATTGTCATCCAGGATTCTGGGCAAGTTTTTCAGTTGATTAACCAGAATAGAATATTCATCCTCATCTACAAGTTTCTTTTTATCGGCGAAATAAAGAGCCATTAACATCAGCAATAGCATCTGGCTGGTCATGGCCTTTGTGGAAGCCACGCTAATCTCCGGTCCAGCCTGGGTATAAAGGGTAATATCAGCTTCCCGCGCGATTGAAGAACCAACCACATTGCATATGCCCAGAACAGGAACACCCATCTTTTTTATTCTTCTCATCGCGGCCAGGGTATCAGCTGTTTCTCCGCTTTGACTTATAAAGATGGCCAGATCTTTTTTTCCAAATATGGGGTTTGGTTTGTATCTGGCTTCTGAAGCAATCTCCACATTTACGGGAATTCCGGCCAATGCCTCAAAAAGATGCCTTGCCCACAGCCCCGAATGATATGATGTTCCGCAGGCTATAATATGAATCCTGTCAGGCATGGAAAGCTCATCAAGCTCTTCAAGACGTATTTTTCCCTTATGCAAACGCCCGGTAAGCCCATCCCTGATAACTCTGGGCTGCTCAAATATTTCCTTGAGCATAAAATGCTTGTAACCATCTTTCTGGGCTGCCTGAATGTCCCAATGAATTTTTTCCGTTTCCTTGTGAATTGGTTTGAATTCGGGATACTGCTCATAAATATGAACGCTATTTTCATCAGCCTCTATAATTTCATCATCCCTGATAAAAATAACTTCTCTTGTATATGGTAAAAATGCGGGCACATCTGAAGCTATAAATATTTCGTTATTGCCTTTGCCCACAATCAAGGGGGCGGACTTTCTTGCTGAAAAAAGTTTTCCAGGAGCATAAACGCTCATCATGCAGAGAGCGTAAGCGCCTTGGGCTTCTCCAATAGCTTCGGCAAAAGCTTCAAGAACGCCATCCGCTTTTTTCATTTTGCTGGCTATAAGGTTTACAAGTATCTCCGTATCTGTTTCGGAGTAAAAAACATATCCTTCTTTTTGCAATTTATCTTTCAGATACTGGTAATTTTCAATAATGCCGTTATGCACCAGGGCGAAATCCCGCTTATTTGAAAAATGGGGATGAGCGTTGGTTTCATTTGGAACCCCATGTGTGGCCCAGCGAGTATGGCCCATCGCGCAAGTGGACGTTATGGCTGGCATTGAAGCCAGCTTATCCTCAAGATTTATAAGCTTGCCGCGAGCCTTGGCAAGCATGATCCTGTCTCCCTGCATCCAGGCCACTCCCGCGGAATCATATCCCCTGTATTCCAGTCTGGACAAACCTTCCATCACTAAAGGCACAGCAGGCCGATAACCCACATAACCTATAATACCGCACATACATTCTCCATATAAAATATATAGAATCAGAAATTTTTATTAATCAGCTTCTTAATGCCCAGTCCGATCAATTAAATTCTGATTGGTAATTTCTATCTTTGCCCCATCTGCCACATTCTGCAGGAAAAGCGAATAAATGGCCTCCTTGCGATCCTGAAGAACGGCGTTTTGCAATATGGACTGAACATTTTTAAATTCTGAATCGGAAGGTTCCTCAATATTTTCTATAAAAACAAGCGCGACTCCATCTCCTTGGGGAGAATGGACAAGATGAGGCTCCTCAAGCCATGTGTGAGGCTGGGCCGCAAAAATATCCGCGCTCAAGGCAGGATCAATACCGAAGTCGGCCACTGGCCCTTGCCGTTCCACGGATAGGTTCTTTTTTATACCTTTGGCACTGTCTCCCCATTGATCCGCTGGCTTGTCCTTGAAATCATTTAATAAATTCTGGGCATGAACAGAAGCAAGCTTAAGCGCTTCCTTGTCCTTGAGATCTTTTTCAATACTTTCTTTTACTTCAGACAGGGGTTTTACCGCTGAAGGCCTGCTTTCTGTCACACGAGCCACAATATAGGAATCTCCCGCGGATAGCGCAGTATCAAGGGGAGTTCCAGAAGGCGTGTTCATAAGAGTCTCCGCGTCCGTGGCATTTATACCCAGTTTTTCCTGCAGCGCATCCTTTGAAAGAGACTCGGCTTTCATAACCTTCAGGCCATATTTGGCAGCGCTTTCTTCCTGCGGCTTTTGCAGAATATTATCTTCCACCAGGTTATCCAGCACTTCATGGATTTTATCCGCTCCCTCTTCCATGGCTATGGCGTTTTTCACTTCGTCCATAACTTCTTCAACAGTTTTGAAACCTCCAGATCTTTTTTCATCCACCATAATAAGATGCAAACCAAATGGGGTTTCCACAATTTCACTTATTTCTCCAGGCTGGGCGGCAAACAGGGCTTCCTCAAAAGGAGGGACAGTTTCTCCACGGGAAACCCAGCCAAGCTCGCCCCCTTTTCCGGCTGCGCCGGCCTGATTATATTCATCTGCCGCCTGGGCGAAAGATTTTCCCGATTTTATTTCATCCCTTATCTGTTCTATTTTATCTCTGGCGGACTTTTTGGCGCTTTCATCAGCCTCAGGCGGTATTGAAACCAGAATATGAGAGGCTTTAACCATATCTTTTGTTTCAAATCTGGATTTATTGGCATCGTACCAAGCCTGGATTGCGGGAAGAGGAATATCATCCTTATTGATTAAATCGCCAGCATTGAACGATATATAAGAAATATCTATGGAAGGGGGAATTGTGAAATCAGCCTTGTTTTTTTCATACCAGTCATTTACTGCATCATCGCTTACAGACGCGTTGGCAGAAAAATCGGAGGCCGGATAAAAAAGATAGTCTATAAGTCTTTTTTGCCGCAAAAAATTATATCTGTGCAAGGATTCATCAGGATCAACCCAGGCTGAAGCCGTGACAAGAGCGAACATTTTATCCTGCAATAACCTGTTGCGCAGATCCTTTTCAAATTGGGCCGGAGTCAGTCTCTGGGCCTGCAGCACTCTTTTGTATATATCAGGAGAAAATTTTCCCTGTTCATCCTGAAAAGCCTTTATCTGGCTTACATGACTGAACATTTCTTCAGGACTTACCTGGATTCCCCCTCTTTCCGCTTCCTGCAAAAGAAGGGTTTGCTGGATAAGTTCGCGCAAAACCTGTCTTCCAAGATGCTCCCTGGCAAGCTGTTCCCTTGTTATGTTCGGATTTGAACGCATAATGCTTTCTTCGGCGTTCTGATAGGCTTTTTCAAATTCCATGGCCAAAATTGGCTGCCCATTCACTACCGCAACGACATTGGTATAGTCCCTATCATTAAAATTACCTACGCCCCAGAAAACAAAGACAAGAATAATCAGGCCAAACGCCAACTTGACTCCGAAAGACTGGGCGCTGGAACGAATAAGATCAAGCATGGATACTCCTGGCTTAAATTACTGACAAAAAATCAGTTAAGAGCCAATTCTTTAAAGAATATGAATCAGTCATGTCGTAATTAAAAAAAGACTTTTAAAAAATTAATTGGCTGGCGGACAAGGAACAACGCCTCCGCACTGGCCGCCAATTTCAATTGGCAGGTCAGGATCACGCAATCCGCTTTCAGCATCCTTGTTTAAAGAAAGATTGTCGGATCCTGGATTTTTATTGTGATCGGAATTATTCTGGATCTTCTTTTTTATCTCCGGAGGCAAACCAAGATATTCAAAAAAAGGCACTCCCTGAGAACCTGCTGAATAAACATGGGCCTTGTTTATCAATAGGCGAAAACGCAAAAGCAAAAGATCCGGTCTTAAAAAAGAAAAATAGCCAGGAACTGTAAAATCCGCGCTTTGCCTCAATGCTTCCGAAATATTAAGTCCCTTATCCAGCAATTCTTTCATCCTTGCTATTCTATAAATATCAGTATCGCTATCTTCTACAGGATAAAATGCCATGTAAACATTACCCGAAAGATTGTCTATCCCTTCAACGCAATAACGGCAGGATGGAGAAAAAAACATTCTTCCCTTCCCTTCTCCGCTTTAATCCAGGATTGGCCATATATCCATTTGGGATCTGATAACGCTGCCCGCATTAATTACAAATAAAAAAAGCCAGCAC
>CAYNKM010000053.1:0-8416 GCA_964397795.1 uncultured Desulfovibrio sp.
ATAAGATGCGATTTGTCAGGATAAGAGATATGAGGGAGAATATTTACTGGAAGATGTTGGATTTTAAATAAAAAAGATATGCTATTTGACCGCAGCCGATATGAAATTAATATATTAGGCGTATCGGTGAGAATTCTCACTCCAGACACTTTCATCAGGCGTTCAAACGCATCATTGGCTTTAGCCTATTGTTTAAGTTTAGTTTCAACGCTCTCCATCTTTTTTATCCAGAATGGCAAGTTCATCCCTCAAATCGGCAAAGAGCATTTTTATAGCTTCCTAAAGCCATTGTCATTCCGGATAAAATTAATTGCAATGCTTTGAGTAAATTTAAAATGTGGTGTGAAATAACAATTTCATACTCCTTAAGAAAAGCTCGAATTTGATTTGCCAGAACTGACAGAAAACAGATGATTTAAAGGATATGACGTAAATTCTGGCATCTTATGTGCATAGTGTGATAAAAAAATAGTAAAAGATATGCGGACAAGATAAGGACTTAAAGATATTTTCGTTGTAATTACTGGCGGATACAGGCGAAATCCCTGAAAAAAGGGATGTAGTTGTATCGTGTCAAAATATGACTTTTAACCGCTTGCGGCAAAAAGCGGAATTTTCTGCCGGAATTATTTTCCGGTCGTATACGGAGGACTCGAATGAGCGGCATATACATCAATCATAACAGCGTTGCGACAAGCACCGCGAACAATTTAAGCAAAGCGTATTCGGATCTGGCGACTTCCACCCGGAGGCTGTCTTCAGGGCTGCGTATAAACAGCGCGGCTGATGACGCGGCGGGCCTTGCCATAAGGGAGCTGCAAAGGTCGGATATAGCCGCGCTTCACCAGGGCGTGCGTAATGCGAATGATGCGATATCCATGTTGCAGACCTTTGACGGCGCGCTTGGCGTCATTGACGAGAAGCTGATCCGCATGAAGGAGCTTGCCGAACAGGCTTCTACCGGCACCTATGACTCCACCCAGAGATTAATGATTGATTCGGAATTTCAGGCTATGGGATCTGAAATCAACCGCATTGCCATAGCAACTGATTTTAATGGCATTAAATTATTAGTTGCCAATATGGAAACACGCTATAGAGATGTTGATAAATTTTTCGTAACTGATTCTGGCTCCTCAACGTATAATAATCAGCCTCCAGGAACTCTCTCATTAAATTTTTCAGATGCCATAGCTAAAAAGTATATTAATGAAAATAATGAAACAGCAAGGCTAGAAGTAAGATTGTCTGGAATTGATCAAGATTATACCACACCTAATGATAAAAATCAGATGATAGTGGCTTCTACATCTCCTGATGGTTTGACGACGGAATATAAATTGGGTGATTCACAGTATACTGTTGCCTACGTTAATCAAACCGGAAACGCTTCTAATCCTGTGATTAAATATGATAGTGAAACAGGCTGGTCTTGCATTGATGACAATGCTCCAAATGGTTATAATCAATCGGTTCAAGCACAAGGTGAAACATTTATTGCACTAAATTTACAAATGGTAGGTAACGTACCAAATGTCTCAACAGTCGCGTTAACTATATTTGATAATGATAATAAAGCAAATGTAAATTTAGAAAATATTGCTGACACTGATATAAAATCTCTTACTATAGACACTAAAAATGGTACATACAGTATTACAAAATCTCATGTAGGCATTGATACTGACCCTCCTGCTACAGGGAAGAATGCGCCTTCTTATGATGAAAAAACAAAAATTACAAAAGTAAGTGGAGCTAACTATACAGCAGAATATAATGTCAAAGACAATACTATTTCTATAAAATTTGTAAATGGAGGAACAGCAACTTTACAGCTTGATGCCCCGTTGAATGCTGGGGAAGCAGTTGAATTTGATATCAACCTTGCTGGTGAAGTTAAAACGGTTCAAGAGCCCTACCAGGTTCTTGCAGATGATCAAAAGGTGAAGATTCATTTTGGCCCTGGAAATGATGCGGCCGAAGATTATTATTATATTAATTATCAAAACTGTACACTGGAAGGACTTGGACTGGATGGTGTTCGTATTGAAACCCAGCAAGCGGCGCAGGAGGCCCTTGTAACCATAAACGATGCCATTGTTGCGAAAGACAAGTCTCGCTCTTATCTGGGCACCATGCAGAACCGGCTGGAAAACACTGTAGCCAATCTCACCACTCAGGCTGAGAATCTGCAGGCTTCCGAATCGCGGATAAGCGATGCCGACATCGCCCAGGAAATGATGACCTTTGTCCGGAACCAGGTTCTGACACAATCGGCAATCGCAATGCTCGCGCAGGCGAATTCCCTCCCGCAAATGGTGATGCGTCTTGTGCAATAGGTATTTAGTGCAATACAAAGATAAATAGTCAAAATTTTGCTCATCGCCGCTTTTGCCGCATAGGCGGCGTTGAGTCCTCCTAAAAAAGCGCTCATTGCCGGAGCGCTTTTTTATTTGGGTTGGTTTGAACACGGATATAGCCTATCAAGGCCGTTACTTATAAGCTCCTCGCTCAATATTCTGCCGTTTTCTGCCTAAACCGCACCCATAGAACGTTCATATTGATCCGTATCCAGAATGTGGACACGAACATTTTACGCTTGAAAAACGGACAATAGCGCGGTGTCTGACCAATTGATAAAAATCGGGCATATTAAAATCCCTTGGTTTTTATATTGGCTCAAATCTATTGTAAAACTTGCTCGCCTGTTTTTCTAAAGCGTTTTATCCCGCCTTAACTTTTGATCAAAATAATCTATGGTCTTGATAAGACCATCGCGCAGGGAAATTTTTGGTTCCCAGCCAAGTCTGCTTTTAGCCTGGGTTATATCCGGCCTCCTTCTAACCGGATCATCAGAAGGAAGCTTCCTGAAAATAATTTCAGATTTGTTACCCGTAAGGTTATTAACTTCCTGGGCCAGTTCCAGAATGGTGTATTCATCTGGATTGCCCATATTCATGGGCCCGATAAAATTTTCATCGTAATTCATAAAACTGACCATACAATTTACAAGATCATCAACATAACAAAAAGATCGCGTCTGGGAGCCATCGCCATAAATTGTAATGGGCTCGCCCTTGAGAGCCTGTATAATAAAATTGGATACAACCCTGCCGTCATTGGGGTGCATATTTGGCCCGTAGGTATTAAAAATGCGGCCCACCTTAATTGGAAGATTACTCTGTCTGTTATAGGAAAAAAACAGGGTCTCAGCGCAGCGCTTGCCTTCGTCATAGCATGAGCGTTCGCCAATGGGATTGACATGACCCCAATAAGTTTCAACCTGGGGATGAATTTCAGGATCTCCGTAAACTTCGCTTGTCGATGCCTGAAAAATTCGGGCTTTTACCCTCTTGGCAAGACCGAGCATATTAATCGCTCCATGTACGCAGGTTTTTACAGTCTGCACAGGATCGCGCTGGTAATGAATGGGAGAAGCGGGACATGCGAGATTATAAATCTGGTCAACTTCCAGATAAAGCGGAAAACAGACATCGTGACGGATAAACTCAAAATTTTTATTATCCATCAGATCGAATATATTTTCCTTGTCGCTGCAGTAAAGATTGTCAACGCAGATAACTTCATCGCCATTTTCAAGAAGCTTTTTGCAGAGATGGGAACCCAGAAAGCCGGACCCGCCTGTAACCAGAATTTTTTTCTTCATTAATGTTCTTCCTTAAGTATGGTATTGAAAATAGTGGGGAATATTAACAGAGGATATTATATGACAAAATCGCTTTTCACGCCATGGAATCTTTTTAAAGACAAACTGGAAGCTGGATTAAGGCACGAGCTTTCCGGTTATTAAAGTGAAAGAGGCAAAAATCCTGTCCATGTCCGCATTGTGATAATATCCGCCTTTTTATATTCTTGCGCCATTTTCAATAAAAGATTATCTTTTTTGACTTGAAAATAAAATTTTTTCAAAAAAATTATATATTTTATAAGGGGGAAAGTAAAATGGAAAAAGATCTTGCAGTGGCGGTTGTAGGCGCGACAGGCGCGGTCGGAAGGGAAATGCTCAAGATATTGAATGAACGCGCCTTTCCCGCTACCACGGTCAGGGCTTTCGCATCCTCCCGTTCTGCCGGCACGCGCGTTGAATTTGGCGATCAGGAGCTGCTTGTTGAAGAGCTCAAGGAAGATTCTTTTAAAGGTATAAATCTCGCGCTATTTTCTGCCGGCAGTGCCACTTCCCTGAAGTTCGCCCCCCTTGCCGCTCATGAGGGCTGCGTTGTTATTGATAATTCTGCCGCCTGGCGCATGGATCCCCGCGTTCCCCTTGTTGTGCCGGAAGTTAATCCTGACGCCCTGGACAAGCAGGAAGGCATTATAGCCAACCCCAATTGTTCCACGATACAAATGGTGGTTGTCCTGAAGCCCATCCAGGATGCCGCCGGTCTTGAACGGGTAGTCGTTTCCACTTATCAGGCGGTATCCGGAACTGGTCAGAAAGGCATTGAGGAACTGGAAAGACAGGTACGAGATCTTTTTAATGGACGGGATACCGAAAATCTTGTTTATCCGGCCCGCATAGCCTTTAATGCCCTCCCGCAGATCGATGTTTTTCTTGAGAACGACTATACAAAAGAAGAAATGAAGATGGTCAACGAGACCAAAAAGATCCTGGACGATCCCTCAGTCAAGGTCACCGCCACCTGTGTGCGGGTACCGGTCTTTTACGGACATGCGGAATCAGTTAATGTTGAAACCAAAAAGAAGCTTGACGCCAAAAACTGCCGCGCGATCCTGACCCAGGCTCCCGATGTGCAGGTTCTGGATAATCCTGCCGAAGGCATATACCCCTTGCCTGTCGAAAGCGCGGGAGAAGATCCTGTTTTTGTGGGACGCATCCGCAACGATGATACCATTGAGAATGGCCTGAATATGTGGATTGTGGCGGATAACCTGCGCAAGGGAGCGGCCCTGAACGCTGTCCAGATTGCCGAGGAACTTGTCGCCAAAAATCTTGTCAGGGTAAGGGATCGCAATGTCTTCATGTCCTGAGGACAGTGTCAGGACTGTCGATTCCAAAACCTTTCTGGATGCGCTTCTCTCCGCGCCGCGTCCCGGAAAGGAGAAAATCCTCGCGTTTTATGACCACCGCGCGGGTCATATCTGCAAGGATTCGCGTCTTTTGATGATTCCGCTTGATGATCATATGTGTCACAGGGGCGACGGCCTTTTTGAAAGCATCTGCTACAGAAATGGCCGCATATTCGCCCTGGATGCCCATCTGGCCAGAATGCGGGATGGCGCGGAGGTTTTAAAACTTTTTCCCCCGCTTGATTTCCAGGATATAAAAAAACTTATTTGCTCTGTCGCCAGGGCGGGAGGATCTGATAGCGGCGATATAAGAGTATTTTTGAGCAGAGGCCCGGGAGGATTCGGAATTTCTCCCCAGGAATGTCCCCAAAGCGGCCTTTATATTGTTGCCCTGGCTTCTGCCTTGCCCAATCCGGAAATATATAAAAAAGGATTAAGCGCGTTTTCCAGCGCATATCCTCCCAAACAGGATTACCTTGCCAGAATAAAAAATACAAATTATCTCCCGAATGTGTTTATGGCGCAGGAAGCCCAAAAAAATAATATGGATGTGGCAATCACCTTTGACGCGGACGGATTTATGAACGAGGCGGCCATCGCCAACGCCGCCATTATTGATCATGAGGGAGTGTTAAAAAGCCCACCCCTGGGAAACATTCTGCCAGGTACAACCCTTCTCGCCGCGCTTGAGATTGCCAGGGAAAAAATGCCTGTACAGTTTTCTCCGATAAGCAGGGAAGATATTTTGAAAGCGCGGGAAATGCTTCTTTTGACAAGTTCTTCATTATGCGTCCCGATAACCAGTTTTGATGGTGTGAACATTTCGGATGGCAGACCTGGCCCGGTGGCCTCCTGGCTTAAAGATTCCCTGGAAGAGTATATGTTCAGGAATGGCACCGCTTTTAACTAATTCATAAATATTAACTAATAAAATATAATAAAGTATCTTCCAGAACAGGAAGTTATATGGATCATGAAACTACTTCATCAACGTCGCTTATTCCCTTTGGATCTGAAGAAGCCCTGTGGGAGTGGGATCTCGGTTCGGACAGGATATATTTTAGCGCGGGAGCGAAAAAATTTCTCCGTCTAACCCATGTTCCGGACAAGATGCGCGATTTTCTGGAATTTATTAATCCGGAAAATCTGCCTGATTTAATTGACACCCACTCCAAAATAATACGCGGCGAGATTCGCGGAGTCGCTGAAAGCGAATATACCTGTAATTCACAGGCCGTGCATGAGCATGTTTTCACCCTTTCCAGAAACTCCCTGGGCTATGCGACCAGGCTTATGGGCAGACTTTCAAATCCTGACGAGGCGGAAACCCCGCTTTCAGTCAATCATCATGCGGGAGAGATCTCCCGCACTGGAGTATGGTTTTATCATGTGACTTCTGGCAAAATCTGGCAGGATTCCATTTGTTCCTCAATTCTGGGGTTTCCGGAAAAGGAGGATTTTCCCATAAATACGGAAGAGGGACTGGCCAGAATCCATCATTCCGAACGCGGTTCTTTTGAACGCCACTATGAGCTTTTTATCAATGGTGATCTTCTGGAGGATACAATAACCGACATAGTTCGCGTGCAACATTCTGATAAAAAATTCATTCCAGCGCTGGTGCGCGCATCCGCAATGGAAAGGGATGAAAAAGGCAGGGCTACCCTTATAACGGGACTGATCGCGCCTGCCAATCCGGAGAGCCTTATTAATGAACAAGTCAGGGATGATCGCTTCTTCAATGCCCTGAACAGCATGGGTGTGGGGCAATGGAACTGGAACGCTGAAGACGAGGAAATATGGTACTGTCCCCGCTATCTCGCAATTTTGGGTTATCCGCCTTCCGATTGCGACAAATTCCATCATCATTGGCATCTTCTTGTACATCCTGACGATCTCGCCAAAATTGAGAGAATACGGGCGGCGCTGATTAAAAGCCCAAAAAGCGGCGATACTTTTGAATGCACTTACCGTATGAAGGATGCAAATGGGTCATGGGTCTGGATCTTTGATCGCGGTTATGTGACCTGGCGCGATGCCCAGGGTCGGGCCGGCCATATGGTAGGCTCGATTACCAATATAACGACCGCGCAGAACGAAAGAGACAGACTTGAGGAACTTGTCCGGAACGATCCCCTGACCGGCCTGTGCAGCCGCGCCTTCTGCAACCTTGAAATTGAGCATATTGAACAAAATAAAATTCGTCCGGTGTCAGCCATAACCCTGGATGTTACCGGCCTCAAAATGATAAACGACACCCTGGGTCATGCCGGCGGAGACAGGCTTCTGACACTGGCTTCAACAATTCTTCGAGGCGCGCTACGGGCCTCGGATCTGATCTCCCGCACCGGCGGCGATGAATTCCTCGTTATTTTGACCAACTGCGATTATGCCAAAGGTCAAAAACTTCTGAACAAGATTCAACGCGCCTTTGACGCCTATAATGCCGATCCGCAGAATATGCCTGTGCTGGTTTCCTGTGGGCTGGGCACCGCGGAAGACAGCGGCGAAAGCATACTGGATATTATAGAAAAAGCGGATCAGGACATGTACTCAAGAAAACGGGCAAGCAAGACCACTGATCACGCCATGATCCGCGCCTGGCTCAAGGCCAATACAGGGAAGGAAGCTGGAGAGGACGACAGGATTTCCAGCGAAGCCTGAGGCCCGGCCTTAAAATAAAAAAGGAAGAGTTTGTGCAACTCTTCCTTTGAGCGGAGAGGGAGCCGTTACCCCCATGTCGGAAATGTGAGGTTGGTGTCTGTTTAAACAGACAATAAGAGCGCGTAAAAGCGCGGGGAACTACTGCATGGGCAAGGGACAGGGCTGTACGAGCGAGAGGGCGAGTCGGGCTGCGGAAACCGGTTGAGAAGTTTTACCGGTGAGGCAGCTGCGTACAAAACCTGCCATATCTAGCGCCATGAGAGCGTCATCAGGTATAAAACGGCTTGACTTTTTGTTATTTTCAATTATTGCCAGATAAAGATCGAGCTTATCCAAATCACGCTGATCCTGATCGGGATCGTTATCGCACATACTGGAACTGGAAAGGGATATATCATTTAATGTAAGCGACATGTCCATTCCTCCTTGAATGGCTCACTGCTTCCTTGCAAATGGGGCGGGCTCAAAACAGTTCTTCCCGCATGAACAGATCATCTGTTCTCCTCAAGCCTGGGACAGCGCTATAGAGAATAAACCAGTTCCTCTTCCGCTCTACAACCTGCTTATCGGCATATATTTAATCATCTTTAGGCATTAATTAAGTTTTTTATAGATTTTTTATAAATTTTTTTGAATATTTCTTTTGGCATTGATCTTCTTTACAAAATAATAGGGGATAATATCTATATTATTTAAATCGGGA
>CAYNKM010000054.1:0-8366 GCA_964397795.1 uncultured Desulfovibrio sp.
TACAGAGGGACGGATTTTATTCAATGGAGTGGATATCAGGGAAATTGAAAAAGAGCTTGATCGGCCCATAACGATTATGCAGGATCTTTCCGGCCCGAAAATTCGTCTGGGCGTACTTCCGGAAACTTCCATAGATGTCAAGAAGGGAATGCAACTATTGCTCGGTCCGGAAGCCAGACGAGTGAACGAAATGGCTTATCTGCCCTTTGACCATGAAGAAATCCTGGAAAGTCTGGAGCCAGGCGATCGAATGGTGCTTGCGGATGGCGGTCTGCAATTTAATGTCAAGGAACGCCGCGGCGATGGTCTGGTGCTTCTGGAAGCAGATAATGATGGTATTGTAACTTCCCGAAAAGGCCTTGCCCTGCCCGGAAAAGCCACCAAGGTCCGCGCCCTTACCGCGAAGGACAAGAAAGATCTTGAAGATGGCCTGAAGCTCGGCGTTGACGCCGTGGCGATTTCATATGTCCAGACAGGGGATGATGTCCGTGAGGCAAAAGAGCTTATTGCCAAATCCGGTCGCCATGTGCCTGTTGTTGTAAAGCTTGAAAGACAGAGCGCGGTAGATAATCTGGATGACATTCTCAATGAGACCGATATAGTCATGGTCGCCAGGGGAGATCTTGGGGTCGAATGCCCCCTGCCCAAATTGCCAGCTCTTCAGAAAAAAATTATTCAAGCCTGCAATCGCGCGTCCAAACCGGTAATTGTGGCGACTCAAATGTTGTTATCCATGGTTAACATCCCCTCCCCAACCCGCGCTGAAACCACCGATGTGGCAAACGCCGTACTGGATGGGGCGGATTGCGTCATGCTTTCCGAAGAAACAGCGATGGGGCATTTTCCGGTTGAAACAGTTCAATACATGCGCAAAATTACCAGCGAAGCCGAGGCGCTGCTCAAGGATAAACGCGAACTTAAAGAACCTGCCAAGGATAAGGGTATTCCGGAATTTCTCGCCTATTCCGCCTGCCTTCTGGCTGACAAGGCCAATGCGAATGCCATAATTTCACATAGCGTGTCCGGAAGTTCCGCCCGCCAGGTCGCTTCCCGCAGACCTCCCCAGGATATTTACGCTCTGACAACAGATCCCTCAACTGTCAAGGCTCTCAACTTTGTCTGGGGAACCACTCCAGTCTATGTTGATGAAAGTAACCGCGACAAGACTCATCTTGAACGCGTGGAGGAATATGTGGATAAAAGCCCGAATTTTAAGGAAAATGACAGTGTTGTCATTACCGCGGGCCAGCTAAGGGATAACGAGACACCCCGCGGCACCAATCTGATTAAAATATACTGGAAATAAACATGAGCGCAAAACGGAAGTCCTCACTCGCGGTTCCTGAAAATATCAATGAAGAATATTATCAGATAAGCACAGAAATCCTGTCTTCCTTTCCGCGATACAGGCCTCCGGTAGATCTTTTCTTTTTTCGCGAAGATATTGCCGTTCTGGCCCCCTTCTCCCGAAAGGGGGCCCGCTTGAGCAATGAACAGGTGGAAGAGGTTAATCAGCTCTGTGAAAACGGAAATCTTTTCGTCTCCAGATCTGATCATCATATTTATTTTGAACACATGATCAAGCAACTTGATCTTGTATTGCAGGATCATAATCTCAAAGAAAGCGAAATTGTAAGCATTTGCATCGATGCCTTAAAAATGCGCTATGACGCTTTTTACAGCCAGCCTGTAAAAAGCGTATTTGAAAATCTGCAACGGGATGTTCTGGTACTGACCGAGTATCTTATGGAAGATCCCACCCGGATTAATGCCTTTATGAGACGCCTTAATACCGAATACAATCCGGTAAATCACGCGATGAATACCATGATAGTCGGATTGTGGCTACGATTAAAGCGTCCGGAAGAATTGACACGCAAGGATTTGGACAGTCTTGCCATCGGTCTTTTAATTCATGATATAGGCATGAGCAAAATGCCGCAGTTCTTTTTGACCAGAAAGGGACCGCTGAAAAATGAAGAAAGGGATAAAATTGTCACCCATCCCATTCAGAGCGTTAAAATTCTTCAAAAAATGGAAGTTGGAGACAATAATTCCCTCTATCCATGTTTTGAGCATCATGAACGCCTTGATGGATCCGGTTATCCCCAGCGTACCAAAGGAAAGGATATACACTTGGCCGGTCGTATCTGCGCAATCGCGGATTCATTTTCCGCGATGATCTCGGATCGTCCCTATGCTTCCAAAATGGAGCCATTAAAAGCGGCTAATGAATTATCAGAACACCCGGGATATGACGCTTCCCTGGCCCGTCAACTGGTGGGAGCCTACGCTACCGGAAAATTCTAAAATATGTTTTATAGATAATTGATGCCCCTGCCGAAAACTTCCGGCAGGGGTTTTGGATTAAAATTATACCCTTTTTCCTTCAGCCTTTTCACCAATTTACATTTGCCTTATTGTTTTCAGAATCATTCTGTCTGCTCCTGGCTCGCTCGCCCAAAAGGCTTGACGGATTAAAATATTAATATTTTTTACCGCCACAGGATTTGCCATGTCTATTCATGTAATTACCCATCCTCTCATTCGTCATAAACTTGGCCTTTTGCGATCTGCTTCCATAACTACCAGCGAATTTCGCAGAATCGCGAACGAAATAGCAAGCATGCTCACATATGAAGCGACCCAGAACTTCCCTTTGGAAAAACGCGTGATTGACGGCTGGGCCGGAAGGGTGGAAATAGATGCCATCTCCGGTAAAAAATTGACTGTCGTGCCTATCCTGAGGGCCGGACTGGGACTTATGGACGGAGTTTTAAGCATGATTCCATCAGCCCGAATAAGCATTGTCGGCTTGTACCGCAATGAGGAAACCCTGGAACCTGTAGAATATTATGTGAAGCTTGCCGGGGATCTGCCGGAAAGGACCGCTTTTATTCTCGACCCGATGCTGGCTACAGGCGGCTCCCTGATGGCTACGATTGCCATCCTCAAAAAACACGGCTGTCACCAGATTTGCAGCCTCAACCTGGTATGCGCTCCGGAAGGTCTTGCCAAAGTTGAAAATGCCTATCCTGATGTTGATATTTATACGGCAGCTATCGACGAAAGACTAAATAGCCAGGGATATATTATACCAGGTCTTGGCGACGCCGGAGACCGTATTTTTGGAACCAAATAATCAGAAACTCAAAAAAGCCAAACCTGACACTTTAGCCCAAATTCTTGTGAGCCCCCTTCTTATATAAATCGCCCTGCCGATTTTATGAATGTAAACTTGACAGTTTAATCCTGGTAAATTAATTTAATGTATTTATATAATAACATTAAATAACCAGTTTTACCTGGAGCAGGATATGGCAAGCTTACCCCTATGGCATTGTTCCATGATTTGTAAAAAGTCGGCGTCAATCTCTCTTGTTTTTTTATCCCTTTTATGTGCGTCTATTGGAATATTTATACCAAATGAGGCAAAAGCATCAGATACTGAAACAGGCCAGGAAATCCAGCCCAGGATTGATCCGGTTTATACCATTACAAATGATGCAAATCGCACGGTTACGCCAGGCACATATTCCAGTATTTCAGTAGAGTCCCCTGCCTCCAGCCAAAATTCTCCCGATATCCTGATTGGCGCGGGCAATGTCACACTCACCGGCGGCAACGGGCAGCTATTTAACGTCCCCGTAGGCAAATACGATAAAGTTCAGATTTCCTCCCAGACTGATCCCGCGACCCTCCGGCTGGTACAGGGAGAGGCGACAGGCAATCTCAGGCTTAGCATCTCAAGGCCCACCGCCAGATACAAGACCACCCAGCTTTTTATTGGTTCTGGACAAAATAATAATCTGCCGGCAAATAATCTGCCAACAGTTACCCTCAATGGCAATATAGACGGACCGGGCGCATCCTACATCCAGCGTTATCTCTCAACGAAATCAATTGTGGAAACCCAGGGGGCAAATCTGGTTGTCAAGGGCAATATCAGCAGTAACCAGACCGGAACCATGATAAGCACACTAAATGCCTATAATGGTAACATCTCGACTGTTTCCGGCAGCACTACCGATATAACAAGTCCGGGCAAATTTGATATCTATGCCTATATCGCAAGCGTCCGCTCAGGATTCAAGATTAGCGCGGACGTGGATTTTACGGCTGCCGCTATCAATCTGGAAAAGGACTCTACCATATTTTCAAATGGCAGAATTGATATCATGGATCCTATTGGCGATCCAGATTCCGCCTCTGGCGGCGGGAGCATGGCGGCTGGTTCAACACTTGAAGCCAGACGCCATGTTGTCCTTTATAACGGCATAAAGCAGGCTGCCGGACTTATAAAATCCGATCAACGCTCCATCCTTGCGCACGAACCGGGGCGTTCTCAGGTGGAAGTTCCCCTCAAGCCGATTACCCAGGGGGGAAAAGATTCATTAACGCTTGAAGCCGCGCAGGATATTCTGGCTGCGGACATCAATGTGGACACGCTCAATGCTGGCCAGAACATAGTCTCTGGCACGCAGACTTTTAGGACTGGTACAGAACAAAATCCAGAAGGCGCGCTCCCTGACCGTATATTTTTAAATGCTGGCGGTGATGGCTTCTTCTATCCCCGTTATTCAATAACCGCAAATAAAATTACAGCCGGCCAGTATGTTCTCGCCGGAGAAATTACCCTGAACAAAAAGGATTCAATATCCCCTGAACTGACTGCCGGCAATATATGGGTAACCAGGGCGCCGACCGGGACGGAAAATTTGCCTCAACTCAGCGGTAATTTAACCATGGATGGCGGAACGCTGAAACTGACAAGTCCCGATAATTTGCAATTATATATTGGCCAAAATGACACCACACTAAAGCCTGTTACACTTGATTATCCAAGCATAGTGGAAGGCAATCTGAAGCTGACCAATAACCAGTCAACGTCGTTCACCACCCTTCAGGTAGGCGAGACTGCCAGCGTTACTGACGGAAGTCTGCAAGGAACGACGCTTGTAGCGAATGTGGCTGATTTCAAGAATTTGGACTCTGTTACCCTTACAGGCACTGTTCCTGAAGGTCAGAAGTCAAATCTGGATGTCAAGACCGATTTTACTCTAACTGGCAATGGGACAAATGAGATAACCACGGCGCTCGTTGGCGAAACTTCCACAATCAGCGGCGGCAGCTATAAAGGCACAGATCTTCAGACCCAAACCCTGAAGGTTGATGAAAACACCGACGCCGATATTACGCATACAAATGTGACGAAAGAAGCTTTAATCACTGGAGGCAGTTTCAAGGGGACAGATTTGACGGCAAACAGCGCGATATTTGAGAATACGTCAATCACTTTGACTGGCGATGTCCCAGCGGGCCATGACGCCAATCTTGATATTGCGACTGATCTGACCATGACTGGAAACAAGACCAGTGAAGTTGCGGAGGCCAATATTGGCGGAAAGGCGGAAATCAGCGGCGGCAGTTATGCTGGTGATTCATTAGCCGCCCAAAGCGCCAGTTTTACAGGCCTTTCCAGCATCAAACTCAATGATTCCCTGACTGCCAAATCCGGCATAACCCTGACAGACAGTACAGCCAACAGTATTCAAACCGCCACTGTCAGTAATGGCGACGCCATAATCAATGGGGGTTTCTACGGCGGTGGTTCTCTTAAGGCCAATAACATAAGTTTTACAAATGTTGACGGTGTCAATATAAGCGATTCGCTTGAAACCAGCGGCACTCTGAATTTGTCAGGTTCCGGAGTCAATAAAATAGCAACCGCGACTATTGACGGCAAGGCCTCCATAACAGGGGGAAGTTATACAGGCAACTCATTTACGGCAGGGAGCGCGGACTTAAATGACATAACAAGTTTCAATCTGGAAAATTCACTTACGAGTAGCGGCAATCTATCTTTTTCCAATTCATCCGCCTCTGTAAATGGCAAATCAGATATTGGCGGCAACCTTACAGTCAGTGGTGGCTCCATTTCCCTGCAGGATACAAGTGTGGATAATGCGGTATCCGTTTCTTCAGGATATCTGCATGCCGGTGAGATGACGGCCAAAACAGCCACCTTTATGGATTACTCTTCCGCGGAATTTGATGATTTAATTCTGAATGGCGATGATCTGTCCCTGACAGTGGAAGGAGGATCCACAGTATTTATAAATAACGCCTTGACTGATCTCAAGGGCATTGAAGCCATACAGGAAGGCAACCTGATTATCAGGGGGCATAATGACAAACCGACTGTAATTACCGAACTTTACATTGACAGGGATACGGCCCTCACCCACGAGCATGGTATTTTTAATCTGACCCGCGGACTATATGGAGGCGATGAAACAGCTATAAGCAACGCCTGGTTTGCCCAGCTGGAAGCAGGAGAAATAGAAATAACGAACGCCAATCTTAACCTGGATGGTATCGGAAATTTCGGGAACAAGGTTTATAACGATCTGATAATTCACAAAAATGGCAACTCCAGGCTTGGAGACATAAAAGTCTATGGCAATGCTGAAATTGATGGCGGTCAAATACAGGCAAGAAATCTGGATGTGGCGGGAAATGCCAATTTTGAGGCAGTTAATCTGAATCTGCTTGGTATTGGAGACAATGCAAGTTCCATAGGCGGTAATCTGGCGATAACCCGTAATATTGAAAGCCATTTGGGAGATATAAAAGTTGAGGGGTCAGGCGAATTTTTCGGGGGCATTCTAACTGCTGGCGCATTAAGCGCGGGATCGGCCACACTTTCCGGCTCAATCAGCGCCAATATTAAATCGATATTAATTACCAATAAATCCGGCAGCTTGAACATTGGAGCCGAAGGAGAAGACCGTTCCTCTCTTGTCGCGACCAGCATTGATACTGGCGGCACACCCATTAATTTATATGGCGATAGTTCCATCCAGGTGAATGGAAGCATTTCTGGCACAGGGAATATTATAGCTGGTGAAATAAATATGCCAGGCAGTGGATATATTACGGCTTCAGGAGATATTTTAGCGGAATCTTTCAAATATGGTGAAACAGGCACGGCTCTGGCAGGCGCGAATGTGACTATTGTCCAGCCGGTGACAGCTTTAAAGATAGGCAGCATCACGGCCATGGATGGTTCGGTTACCCTGGAAGGAGGAGCAAGCGGCCCAGAGGGGGAAATCGCGGCCAACTATGATATTGTTGGGGGAAAAAGCGGTGATTATAAGGGTATCACTGGCGCTCTTGACCTTATGGCTGGTCGTGACATAGACGCCAAGGACATTAATGTCAACAAACTCAATGCGGGAGGCAGCGTCACCGCCCATGATGGATCTGTCAATCTTGTTTCTGGCGGAGAAATAGGGGGCAACCTTACGGCGCTCAACAATACGGATAGTTCCCTTGGAGACATGAATGTCAAGGGACAGACTGAATTTGCAAACGGCAATCTCAAGGCAGATTCCCTTGTGACTGGCGGCGCAAGTCTGGATAGTCTACAGGCCTCATTTACAAAACTTGCTCTCCAGAACTCATCCTCAGAGTCAAACGAACTGATAGTAAAAAATACGGGTTCCAATTCAGCCATTGTCACCATAAATGACTCCCTTGATCTCAATGGCGGCACAATCAGAACAGGTCAGGACAGTATTGCGCCAGCCATGCTAATCGTTAACAAGTTCGCAAATAACGACTCACTCATTAATGGAAACCTCGCAGTAAGCAACAACGGACTGCTGGTGCTGGGCGCTCAGAACCGAACCCTGCTTCAGACTCCTTCTGAAATTAATTCGGGCAGCAATGCCACTTTTGTACTTGCAAGAGCCATGACCCTGGATAACAGGTTTGGCATACATGTAACGGGAACAGGCACACCGCAGCCGTTGGCGAATCAAATCAGATTTGATGCTGGCTCCCTCTTTGTGATTGACGCGGATAACAGGAAGAAGGGGGTAATCTATTCCTATCTGGGCAATATTGAAAGCCTCAAGCCTTCAGCGCAGTTAAGTGAGACGAATGGAGCTATTGGCGCCTTGAACGCGCAGAACAGCATGGTGACTGCCAATGTGAATAATGGCGCCAAGATTTATATACGCAATCCACAAGCCAATACGGTTATTGTCGCGCTTGGAAAAAATGTTAACACAGTATATTCTGATCAGACTACCAGGGCAGGAAATGCAGACTCCGCTCCCTGGACTGGGGCAAATCTGGATTATGACAATAAAAATCAGCTAAAGATTCAACGCCTGGAAAATGAATATGCCGGTCAATTTCTGGTATTGCCCGCAAATACACCGGATAATCCGGATACTCCTGATCAGCCTACACCTTCTGAACCTGTGAGTCCTGATAATCCGGATACTCCCGATCAACCTTCACCTTCTGAACCTGTTGGTCCTGTCGCTCCCTATATACACCCTATTCCTTTTGGT
>CAYNKM010000055.1:0-5878 GCA_964397795.1 uncultured Desulfovibrio sp.
GACTTCCCTGGCCTTTATTTTTGGCGTGCTTCCGCTTGCCATAAGCACAGGCGCGGGAGCGAATAGCCGCCATTCAATTGGCACGGCTGTTATAGGCGGAATGATAGCGGCGACATTTCTTGCTCCTGTTTTTGTTCCTTATTTCTTTATTCTTATTTCCAAAATATCCTTAAAACTGCGTGGTAAGAAAGATCCATTCGCGGACAAACCTGCGCCGGAAGAGGTGGAGGAATTATGATCAACTGGCCATTTAAGGCGCTGTTATTCCTGGCAATTACATTTTTAAGCGCGTGTTCTCTTGCGCCTAATTATCAAAGGCCAGATATGGATATTCCAAATGAATGGCGTAAGGTTGATTTGGGGACTTTGCCTCTTAATGTTGACTGGTGGACCCGCTTTAATGATCCGATTTTGAATACCCTGATCAGGGACGCGCTGGCCCACAACCAGGATCTGGCGGAATCTCTAGCCAGGATTGATTCAGCCGCTGCCCAGGCAGGGGTCGCCACTTCCGCGCTATTTCCGCATATTACAGGTAATGGAGCGGCGACAGCTAATGGCGCTTCGGAAAAAGCGCCAAATACGGTTCCTTATGAAACAAGCGGATTGTCCCGATCAACCACGACCTATCAGGGCCAGTTAAGCGCTTCCTGGGAGCTGGATCTCTGGGGCAAGATCAGAAACAGGCGCACTCAATTAACAGATGTCCTGATGAATACAATTATAGGATATGAAGGTCTGAGATTATCTGTTGCCGGACAGACGGCAATGGGCTATTTCTCTCTCCTTGCTCTTGATATGCAGCTGGAAACAGCCAGAAGAACCCTTAAAAGTCGCGAAGAATCATTTAATATTTATACCAGTAGATATGAACAGGGCGATATTACAGAGCTTGACTGGTTAAGGGCAAAGGCGGAAGTTGAAATAGCGCGCGCCCAGGTTCATAACAGTACTATTGCCGTTGACAAGGCTGAATCCGCCCTGGCGGTTCTTTTGGGCAGATCTCCACGGGAAATAATAAATATGGCGATGCCCCGCGGAAAAGACATAAAGGATTTGCCTTCTCCGCCAGTCCTTCCCGCCGGAGTACCCAGCGAAATTTTAATGCAAAGACCTGATATACGGGCTGCCGAATTTCTCATTATGGCTTATAATGCGGGTATTGGAGTAGCGCGTGCTCAATTCTTCCCGTCAATATCGCTTACGGGTATGGTGGGTACCTTGAGCTCTATGGCCTGGGATCTTTTCAGTAATCCTGCTGGAATGTGGAGTTATGGCGCGTCTGTTACCATGCCTATTCTGGATTGGGGAAATAACTGGTATAATCTGAAAGATGCCGAAGCCCAAAAGCAGGCTGCCATTGCGACTTATAGAAAAACTGTTCAGGCGGCATTCCAGGATATTCGTGATGCCTTGACAGCGCAACGCGAGGCGACTTCCATTGTCAATAGCGTTCAGGTTGAAGTTGACAGTTTAAGAAAAGCCAAGGAATTGGCAAATCTGCAGTATGATAATGGATATACAGATTATTTAACAGTGCTGGATGCGGAAAGACAGCTTTTTTCTGCTGAATTAAGTCTTGCCACAGCTCTCCAAAACAGGCTGGACGCGGCGGTTCAGGTATGCATGGCTTTGGGAGGAGGCTGGAAGGATAGCGGGATCAGTCCGCAATTTCCAGTTATTGATACCAAAAAGCTGGTAGAATCTGAGACTCCCGTTATCAATACAACTTCCAATCCGTAAGATTATAGATATATTATTTGTTATCAAAAAATGAAATTTATAAATTTAAGCCTTATCCTGGCCATATTTATATGTATTTTCCCTGGCATGTCCTGGCCTCAGGAAAACGCGGGAGAGAATAGTTTAAATATTCCCGATAAGGCAAGCGTTCACGCCAAGCCCTGGGCTTTTGGAAAGTCATCCGACAGAAATTTGCCAATCTGGGCAAAAGGTAAAGCCGGGAACAGTCTGATTCCCGGCGAAAAAAAGATGCAAAAAAAAATTGAGGAAGATATTTCAGAAGAGCATAAAATTAAATCTTCCCTGGGTCTAGGATTTCAGGAAGAATCCGCAAGCTGGAAAGTTACTCCTTCTCAAAAAGATATTCATCCGGACGAAATGAAAGTAAGGGAAAACCGCCATGTTTTAGGCGCATATGCGGATGTTGAACCAGTGGAAGACCTTAATATCAGATTGGGTCCGGAACTTATTATAAAAGATGAAATGCACGGAGATGAATCCGCCTATACCAATCAGCCAGATTCAACATGGGGATTGGGAATGAAATTTAAATATGATTTTTAATATATGGTGATATTATTTGAGGTATAAACGTACTATTTTTCCAAAACCAATGGTATTATGTGAAGGTTATCGTCAATTTCTTCTACAGGATAAATCTTCCAGTCCGGCTTTTTTTCCCAGCCCAGAGCCTCTCCTATATCATTGGCAATTTTATTAATATTTATAATGGGATGCTTTTTAAATACTTCTGGAAGTCCATAAGTAAGACTGCATTTTAAACACTGTCCTGGCCGTCTTCTCAATTCAAAAGCCATATCGGCCCTTTCAGGCGTAATATTGCGACTTGTCAGAATAATATCATAAGCTCCATCTTCCGCGTCTCCATAAAGGGCGTCAAAAAATTCGCTTGTTCTGGATAAAGGAAATATCTGGTTCAGTTGTTCTTGAGAGAGATTGACTCCTGACATTGTATCCTCATAAATTTTAGGTTTTCCCGAGTGCTCCATAAACATAGCAGGTTGTAACAAGCAACCAGCCATAGTGGGTTACACTATAAGAATTATAAAAACAAGGCTATATTTAACCGAACTACTGATATTTTTGAGGGCTGGCAACTTTTAACCACAAGGGGTAGGCCGTATCCAACCAGTAAAGCCGCTAACGGGTACACAGTCCCCCAGACCCCTTTTCCAAAAAACTTTTATTATTACTAGATGAAACTTATTGAAAAAATCAGGTTTGTAGTTAAAACTTTTTGCCATCAATATATGATTATAATGGAGTGAATATTTTTTTCAAGCCGGTTTTATCAGGATAAATGTTCAGGATAGATAGTTTAAATAAGGATGATTTTATCATCCCTTGCCAAAACCCGGGATATGGTATTTTTTTTCCAGCCAGTCAAGAAGGAAAGTGGCGATACTTACCATCACAAGATAATAAATACCGACTATAAAGAACACTTCTGTAAATCTGAATGTGTCGGATGCGACAACTTTACCTTCGCCCATTAGTTCCATACAGGTAACGAGATAAGCCAAAGAGCTGTATTTAATGAGATATATTATTTCATTTCCGCATCCCGGCAATGCCCGCCTGGCGGCTTGCGGGACTATAATCCAGAAAATAGTTTGAAATTTTGTAAATCCCAAAGAGCGGGCCGCAAGTATCTGGCCGCCCTTGATTGAGATTAACGCCCCCCTTATATATTCCGATTGATAAGCAGCGGTGCATAAGATGAAAGAAGTAAGGGCCGCGCCATAAGGTGAAAAATAAATACCCATTTTGGGCAAGGCATAATAGATAAGCATAAGCTGAATGGCCAGAGGAATGCCCCGCAAGATTGACGTATAGGCATTGCCAAGCTTCTGAACGAATGGAGAACCGAAAGTCCTCAGACATCCAAGGATTACCCCGCCAATGAAGCCTATTGTTGACGCGGGAATTATAAGGGCAAGGGACATTATAAGTCCCTTGTTCAGGGCAGGGAGCAATTCTGAAAACAGGAAAGTATTGTCAAACATTGAGAAGATCAGATTACCGAATCCAGAATATGGGTACAGAAATCATGAGTTCTGGTTGGTTTGTCGCAATTCAGAAGTTCTTCAGGCGTACCTCTTTCAATAATCTTGCCTTTTTCCATAAACAGGATTTGATTGGCAAGAGCGCGGGCAAACTCCATTTGATGGGTAGCCATTATCATTGTCATACCGCCTTTGGCCAAATCTTTTATAACGGCCAAAACCTCTCCAACGAGCTCGGGATCAAGAGCGGAAGTGGGCTCGTCCAGTAAAATCGCTTTGGGATCCATTGCAAGAGTACGCGCGATAGCCACCCGCTGTTTTTGACCGCCGGAAAGCTGGGCGGGATAAAGCAGGGATCGTCTTGCCAGACCAACACGGGCCAATTCGTCAATCGCTCTTTCCCTGGCTTCTTTTTTTCCATAGCCTTTGACCTTTCTTAAGGCTATAGCCACATTTTCTTCCGCGGTTAAATGATCAAAGAGATTAAAATCCTGAAATATCATGCCAACCTGAGCGCGGAATTTATTCAGTTTTTTCTTGTCCGATAAATCCAGTTTTTCTTCTTCAAGCCAGATGGAACCCTGATCTGGAAAAATCAGGCAATCAATGCACTGTAGGAGCGTGCTTTTTCCAGCTCCGGATGGCCCAATCAAAACCATAAGCTCGCCCCTATTAACTGTCAGGGAGCAGTTATCCAGGATTTGTTTTCCGGATATTTTTTTTGAAATTCCTTCCACCTTTAAAACAGGTTTGATGACATCTGTCATTCAGATCTCCTTATGGAACAGAGGATATTTCAAAAAAGGCTTATGGACCAAAGCCAAAGGATGTTTCACTGTAACCTGGAACATGAAGATAATTTTCCAGATAACGGAGAAGCTTTAAGACCAATATTGTCAAAAGAAAATAAATTATCCCGGCAGCGGTATATAGTGCCAGATGCTCGTGGGTTCTTGCCGCGACAAAGGAAGTGCGGGCCATTATATCCTGGGTACCCAGGACAAAGCAGATGGCTGAATCTTTCAGAAGGATTGAATATTCATTTGCCCAGCCAGGAAGCGAGAGTCGCATTGCCTGGGGGAGAATGATATGAAAAATTCCCTGAAATTCGCTCATCCCCAAAGCTCTTGCCGCTTTCAGCTGGCCAGCGGGCAAACTTTCAATCGCGCCTCTGAAGATCTGGGATTGATATGCGGTTGATGTCGCGCCGAGGACAGCGCAGGAAATCGCGAATGGTTCGGCTGGCAAACCCAAATTGATAAAAAGGCCGTAAAAGAGAAAAAGAAGAACGAGAATGGGAACGCCGCGAAAGAACCAGATATAGAGTGAAACAAATTTACGGACAAGGAAAGAACCATAGACCTGGCCTATGGCCATGGGAGTTCCCAAAAGAAGGCCAATACTTAAGGAGATCCCCACTATGCCAATTGTGACAACAATACCTGGCAAAATGGCAGGAATCGCATAGAGAACAGTTAAGAGAGAGTCGTACAAGAGAGTAATAAAGTATTATTGGTAATAAAAAAATGGCAGTCTGAAAACAGTCCAGA
Source organism: uncultured Desulfovibrio sp. (assembly GCA_964397795.1). GTDB lineage: Bacteria > Desulfobacterota > Desulfovibrionia > Desulfovibrionales > Desulfovibrionaceae > Desulfovibrio. Next base: position 5,321 of record CAYNKM010000055.1, read on the forward strand.
CTGCCACATTGTCATTATTTATTGGGTAAATATTTTTTCTGCAATTCCTGCCAGTATGGATCCTGTTTTAATTTTTTATAACCTTCGTCAATAAGGTTACGCAGATCTTTTTCACCTTTGCGCAGGGCGACGCCGAAATCATCAGCTATTCCATGAACACCGGCTTTTTTAACGGCTCTTCCTTTTGAAATGGCCTCATCGGCTGGCAGCTCATCCATAAGGGCGGCCTGAATACGACCGTTCATTATATCTTCAATGGCCAACGGCGCAGAATCATAAAAGACTATTTCAAGAGGATATCCTTTTGCCTCTTTTTCTTCCTTAAGGGCGAGAGCTTCGGATGTCCCCCTCTGGACGCCAACTTTCAGGGGTTTTTGTAAAATCTCTTCGACTGTAAGGGTATCGTTGGCTGGAACAACAAAGACGCGGTTTACTTGCCAGTAAGGATCCGAAAATTCGACAACCTCAGCCCGTTTGGGAGTGATGCTCATGCCGGAACAAACCATATCTATCTGATTGGCCAGAAGTGCGGGAATAATGCCATCCCAGGCCATTGGT
>CAYNKM010000055.1:5888-8362 GCA_964397795.1 uncultured Desulfovibrio sp.
CGCCCAGGCGGTATGCGCCCTGCATGACCTGCTCGGCGGTAAGGGGCGAGTCCTTGCCCGTCAGAATGACCTTGGAAATGGTGAAGTAGGGGTCGGAAAAGGCCACCGCGGCGGCCCGTTCCGGCGAGATGCTCATGCCTGAGCACACCATGTCGATCTTTTTGCCCAGCAGGGCGGGAATGATGCCGTCCCAGTCCATGGGCCGGTGCTCGACCTCGAAGCCCATTTTGGCGGCAATCCAGTTCATGGAATCCACATCAAATCCCGCAGGCTGTCCGGTTTTTTCATCAATATAGGCAAATGGAGGATAATTGGGATCTATGCCATTTATATAGGTTTTCGCGTAAACCTGACTTACCGAAAAAATAAAGGCCAAAAGTGTTATACAGATAACAATTTTTTTCATTTTTTACTCCTGATAAATATATTACGCGAAAAATTTAACATAGGCCACTGATATGCGCAAGAGGGATAAATGGGGAGGTTAATAAATTAAGCTAGAAAATAATAAGTTTATATTATTACAGACCTATAAGGATCACATGGACATTTTTTATGGTTATGGTAATATATTTTTATTATTTTTTCTTAATGGATCTATTTATATTATTAATAAAAAGGAAGATTAATGAACGAGCCTGGGCAAATTTTGAGCACGATTGCCCGTTCCAGAAGGAGGCCGCAGCAGTCTATAAAAAGAATTATGGATATTCTTTTATGCCTTTTGGGAATACCGGTAGTTTTGCCCATTGGCTTGTTACTTATTATTTATATCTGTCTGGATAGCAAGGGTTCTCCCATTTACAGGCAGGAAAGACTTGGCAAGGATGGAAAGACCTTTGTTCTTTACAAGTTCAGAACCATGGTATCCAACGCGGATGAAATTCTGACGGCCTCCCTGGAAAAGGATTCCGCGCTGGCAAAAGAATGGGCCGAAACCCAGAAACTCAGGGATGATCCCAGATTGACTTCGGCCGGACGTTTTTTGCGCAAAACAAGTCTGGATGAATTGCCCCAGATATTTAATATTTTATGCGGCACCATGACCCTGGTAGGTCCCCGCCCCATAATTGGTGAAGAAAAAAAAAGATATGGCCGCTATTTCCGTGAGTATTGTGAAGTTTATCCCGGCTTAACTGGTCTGTGGCAAATATCCGGAAGAAACAATACCACATATGCGCAAAGAGTCGCCTTTGATCATTATTATATAAATAACTGGTCTTTCTGGCTCGATCTCTGGATAATTGCCAAAACTCTGCCAGTAACCATCAGGGGAAATGGCGCCTATTAGTATCTATTCTCTCTGATTCGCAGGAATTTATCAAGGTTGTGGCTGAAAGAGGCAACAAGCTCCTTCATATTCTTGACAGATGGGCTGGAATCCCGCTCTGTCTGGTCACATCTCTTTTCAAAAAATTCTCCTCACATAAACCGCCTGAAAAAGTTGAAAAAATAGCGATTCTTTGCCTTGGCGCAATTGGGGATTTACTGCTTTTAAGCGGATTAATTCCCGCCATACACAAAAAATTTCCCCTCGCCAAAATTGATTTGATTTTATCGCCATCCAATTATCCTGCCGCCTGCCTTATACCATACATTAATTGCTCCATCGCATTTTCCATCAAGAGACCTGACAAGATCATTATTTATCTGCGAAAACATAAATATGATATATTGATTGATTCAGGGCAGTGGTCAAGGTTGAGCGCTATTATAAGCAATTGTTCAGCGGCTCAATATACCGCAGGTTTTAAAAGCTGGAAGCAATGGCGCCATTTTGGCTATGATTGTCAGGTTCCGCATAAAAGCGATATTCACGAAAAACATAACTTCATGGCCTTGGGTCAAAGCTTATGGAAAGATCTGGAATTTGAATATTCCCTCAACATTCCGGAATCTGAAAGCCAATATGAGAAAAATTCATATATATGCCTTCATATGTGGCCTTCAGGAATTTTAAGCCAGCTAAAGGAATGGCCGGAAGAAAACTGGAAAAATCTTTGCTCCAGACTGCTTGAGTCTGGATTTATTCTTTTATTGACGGGTTCGGAAGAGGATCGGGAAAAAAATGAAATCTTTCTCAGGCGATATTTTCATTCAGCAAGAAATATTTATTCTCTTGCCGGAAAGCGGACTTTAAAGGAGACGGCGATTATTATCAAAAACGCCAGGGCGCTTGTTTCCGTAAATACTGGAATAATGCACCTTGGCGCCCTGGCGGGAACACCGGTAATTGGACTTCATGGTCCTACAAATCCCCTGCGCTGGGGACCAGTCGGAGCAAAATCTATCGCGCTTCTTCCAGACAGGGGTCAAAGGGCATATCTGAATTTTGGCTTTGAATATCCTTTAAATGCTGAAAATACCCTGCGATATATTTCTTTTGAAGAAGTTTTAAAAGCCTTGCGGAAGCTGGAGGGGTGCAATCTCACTCTGAGTGCTCACCTCAGCGGGCACTCCGTGTTCCTCGAAGT
>CAYNKM010000056.1:0-8295 GCA_964397795.1 uncultured Desulfovibrio sp.
GGAAAAAGAATATTTTAGCGAAAAAACAAGGGCCGCTTCCTGGCTGATTAAAAGCCTCTATCAAAGACAACGCACGCTATATAAGGTTACTGAAAGTATAGTTCGTCATCAAAGACCTTTTTTTGAGCATGGGGTCACGCATCTTTCCCCATTAATTCTTAAAGATATTGCGGATGATATTTCCATGCACGAGTCGACAATAAGCCGTATTACCACCAATAAATACGTCGCCACTCCGCATGGAATTTTTGAACTTAAATTTTTCTTCAATAGCGGTCTCGAGCTGTCCGATGGCAGCCAGGTCGGTTCAGAAAGCGTCAAGGCTCTTATAAAAAAATTTATATCCGAGGAGGACCCAAAAAATCCGCTTTCCGATGAAAAGATTGGCGAGATGCTAAAAGAACAATTAAAAGTGAATATTGCAAGACGGACAGTAGCAAAATACAGGACGGCGCTTGATATCCCGTCTTCTTCAAGACGGAAAAAACAGTTCTGATTTGGTCCTGATCATATTTTCAGACAATCCTTCAGCCTTATACGGGGAATGGGAATGAACGTATCCTTTACATTCAAGAATTTTGAACCCTCCGAACATCTTAAAAAATACGCTCGGACAAGAATGGAAAAGCTTGGACGCTTTTTTGGCAAAGCCGCAGGCCTGGATATCAATGTTATTCTTTCAGTGGATAAATTCAGACAGCGCTGCGAGGTTAATGTTACAGGCGAAGGATTACATATAAATGCGTCAGAAACCACTCAGGACATGTATGCAGCTATTGACCTGGTTACCGACAAAATTGAATCCCAAATTAAACGCAAGGTTTCCCGTGTAAAGGAACAAAGACGCAAAGCCAGAAACGCTGAAATTGAGGTTATTTCTTTCAATGTTGATTCCGATGATGAACAGGAAGAAGGTCTTAATGTCGTAGACGCCAACAGGTTTGCGCCGAAACCCCTGCATTTGGAGGAAGCCATAATCCAGCTTGAAAATGCGGGTAGCGATTTCCTGGTTTTTATGAATGCTGAAAACAATCGTGTAAATGTCATCTATCGGAGAAGCGTTTCAGGGTATGCCATTATTGATCCAATCCTTTAAGTTACCTTCCAGGTTTTAAAAATATTATGGCCTGAATCCCGTATTTTAGAATATGTTAGACTTTCAATAATACAAATCTGGTATCAAGAGTTCAAATATGTCTGAAGCCATAGCGCGGAATCCTTCTGCCAATGATCTGATCATTATCACAGGTTTGTCTGGAGCGGGTAAAAGCACCGCTTTATCCGTTTTTGAAGATCTGGGATATTTTACTGTAGATGGGCTTCCCGCGGCTCTCGCTCCAGATATGGCTCTTTTAATGGGGAAAGATCAAATGCGCCATTTTAAGGGAATGGCCATTGGGATGGACTTGCGCCAGGAGAGCTTTCTGGAAGAATATACTCAAACCCTGGATGATCTTTCCAAATTATGCCATAACATGCGAGTCATTTTCCTTGAAGCTGACAATAATTCTCTTTTAAGAAGGTATGCGGCTACACGTCGTCCCCACCCCCTGGAAAGATCGGGACTGGCTCTGGAGTCTGCCCTGCAGGAAGAAAAACGTCTTTTGGCGCCAGTCAGAAATAAAGCTGATATAATTATTAATACGTCCAGCTTTTCCATTCATGACTTAAGAAGGGATCTTCAGCGAAAAGTCATGTATAATCTTGACAAGACTCCTCTGATGAGAGTCAACCTGCTTTCCTTTGGTTTCAAGTATGGCCTCCCTACTGATGCTGACTATATTTTTGATCTGCGTTTTTTGGACAATCCCTATTTTATTGAAACCTTAAGACCCCTCACCGGAAAAGACAAAGCTGTTGTTGATTTTATTTTCCGCCAGAAAGAGGCCCAGACCTTTAAAATCCTCCTTCTGAATTTATTAAACTTTACGCTACCCGCTCTTTCTGAAGAAGGAAGATATCGGGTTACCATAGGTTTTGGCTGCACGGGCGGAAGGCATCGTTCAGTCGCGATGACTGAAGAAATTGGTAAAAGCCTGCGCCAATCCGGATATCCCGTTTCCATTGAACACCGAAACATGGAAAGAGATATTCAGCCTTAATTTATCTTTCTTGCAAATTTTTATTTCTTAAATAGTCCAAACAAAATTCATGATTTAATCTTATCAGACAAACTGGTCCAGAATGGAAAATTCAAAATCATCTATCGGAATAATTCTTGTAGGACATGGCAAATTTGGTTCTTCAATGCTGCATACGGCGGAAAGCATCATTGGTCCTCAAAGCGACTGCGTTTCCATAAGTGTTGATATTGCCCATGAGGTGAAGGACGCGATCCGGCGTCTTGAAGACGCTGCCCAGATTCTTGATAAAGGCGATGGCGTAATTGTGCTGACAGATATGTTTGGCGGCACTCCTACCAATCTTGCCCTGGCCTTGCTTGGAAAACATAAAGTTGAAGTTATTACCGGAATAAATCTTCCAATGTTATTAAAAGTTCTGGAAAATCGGAACAGTTCTTCCCTGGCCGAACTGGCCCAAATGGCTGACGACGCCGGTAAAGCCGGTATTGTGGCTACTGGAAAAATACATAAAAATAAAAAATAAACGATAAGTTATAATAATCCATTGAGGGCAAAGAAAGTTCCAAAGTGTAATAAAGCCCAATCCTTAAAATATATCTAATACAAAATTTTTTGAAAGAGGCTCCAGGGGACTGCGTAGCCGTTAGCAGCCTTGCTGGTTACGGATACGGCGTACCCCCTTGCGGGTAAAAAGTTGTCATCCCCCAGAAACCAACACATGGTTTCAACAGAGTCATAATTTTTTACTCTTTAATTCCTGTAAAATAAGTTTTTAATCCGGAAAATATTTTAATCCGGCAGATAATTCTTGTTTTAATCAACTTTCTTTAAATCTAACAAAAACCACCTTTTCAGGAGATAGTATGAATATATGGAGGGAGATTTACACTTTTCTTATAAATTGTTCACGCGCCCATGCCCAATGGGATCTTGAAGTTTCCACTTCAATACTGAAGAGCCGAAAAAAACTGCTTATTCTTCTTGCATTGCTAACACCAATTCTTGTGGTATGTATTTGTGAGGCGGCCTACGAACCAAGGGAAATGCTGGGAGGAAATAACGCGTATGCTCCCGCTTTTTATACTACCCCCATTTTTCTTGCGGCAATCGGGGTCGGTATTGCGGCTGGCCTGATTACAGGCTGTATTGGAGCAGGTGGAGGTTTTATTATCACTCCCGCCCTTATGGCGGTGGGCGTAAAAGGCATATTGGCGGTAGGTACAGATCTTTTTCATATCTTTGCCAAAGCCATTATGGGCACGACTATTCATAGCAAGCTGGGAAATATATCCGTCCGTCTCGCGCTGACCTTTCTGGCCGGTTCTCTCCTGGGAACAATTATTGGAGGAACCATTAATAAAAGTTTATATAATCTCAATCCCCTCCTTTCTGATATTTTTATAAGTACAATTTATGCCCTTTTACTGGGTTTTCTCGGTTTTTATGTCCTCTGGGATTTTTTGCGCTCCAAAAGGAAAGAACAGTGCGAAACTGTTTCTGAAGAATTGGGTGTGGTGCCCAGAAATATCCAAAAGCTGTACGTCCCCCCGATGATTAAATTTGATGAAAAATTTGTAGAGGGAGGAAGGAAGATCTCCGGATGGGTGGTGGCTCTGGGAGGCATGATTGTTGGCATGCTTGCCGCCCTTATGGGGGTAGGCGGCGGTTTTGTCACCTTCCCCATGTTTGTTTATATTTTTGGTGTTTCTTCAATGACAGCCGTGGGAACCGATATTTTCCAGATAATTTTTACCGCCGGTTTCGCGGCCATTGGTCAGTATGCGATTTATGGATATGTCTTTTACGCCCTGGCTATTGGCATGCTTCTTGGCTCTCTTTTAGGCATTCAGATAGGAGCTCTGACAACCTCGGTTGTTCCCGCAAGCCAGATAAGAGGTTTTTATGCCATATCCATATTGTCTGGTTTTATTAATCGCGCTTCTGTGCTTCCCAAAAAACTTGTTGAACTGGAAGCAATCAATCTGCCTCTCTGGCTTGTAAATTTCCTGGAGCAGGCTGGAAATATAATCTTTTGGCTGGTCATTATCTGTTTCAGTATCTGGGTAATAAGTAAATTCATTTTGAACGCGAATAAAATGGGCAGGAGGTCTTAATAATGGTTATTAAAAATAAAAAACCATTTATCAAGGGTATCTTGCTTCTTGTTTCCTTTATTATATTACTTGTTTTGATTTTATTGCCTGTAATTCCAGGTTCCGATGGAGAAAAAATAACAGGTCTGGAATATGCTGACGGCGTTTTTAATGAACTTTCAAAGGGTTCTTCCTATTTTATTCCCATGGCACAGGAAGCCGCGCAAAGTATGCAGGGGAAGAATGTCCATATTGTTGCTCCACTGTCTTCAGAAAGACAGGCGGAAATGGCCAGAATGATCCTGCAAGAGGCTGGTATTACCCATATGGCTATTGAGGGTGAAAAACTGACTTTTTGGGGAGATTTGGGCAAGATTCTACAATCAGCCACGCAGGATTCAGACTTGATGTACAACAATGATGGGAAAGCCATCAAGGAAAAGTACGCTGATGCCAACCCGCTGGAAATTATGAGTATCTGGTGGCATCTTCTGAATCCCTGCATCAGGGAACTTCAGAAACAAAACATGATTAAGGAAGCCAGCGCTGTCGATCAGGTGCTGAAGCGCGCTGTTGAACCAGGAAACAATTTTTATGGTATCAAGGCAGAAAAAGTGTCGGGTAATATCCTCCTCCTGATTGCCATGCTTTTATTCTACGTCTGTTATACCATATGGTATGGATTTGGGATTTATGAAATTTTTGATGGATTGGGCTTAATGGGCGTCAAGGAAGAAATCGAGATTGAAGAAGAATCAGAAATATAAATTAATTTCGTTCTGTTCAAACCAGGTGTTGTTTTTCTGGGGGATGACAACTTTTGTGAACAAAAGTTTTCTACCCGCAAGGGGTACGCCGCATCCCTAAGCCAGCACAGCTGGCAAGGGCTGCGCAGTCCCCCCAGACCCCCTTTTTCAAAAAACTTTTTTATTTTTTTGATATAACTTATTGAAAGAATTGTACTTTGTAAAAGTTTGGAATTTTTTATCATCAATAGATGATTTTAACATAGCGATTATTTTTTATTCCTCTTTTTCTGATATTGACGCTTTTAAACTTTTATTGAGCTCGCCTTGATGTTGCTGGCCGGAAAAGATTTCTTCTTTGCTGGCCGCAAGAGCCAGCGGTAAAATATCATCAACATGTTCCACAAATACAATCTCCAGATCTTTCAGTATTTCATCCGGAACTTCTGAAAGATCTTTTTCATTATCTTTTGGAATCAGAACTTTCTTAATCCCACTTCTCCTGGCCGCAAGCAATTTTTCCCTGAGTCCTCCAATAGGCAATACTCTGCCCCTGAGAGAAATTTCTCCGGTCATAGCTATATCATTTCGTACTGGTATGCCCAACAAGGCTGATATAATCGATGTGGCAAGCGTAATGCCCGCGCTAGGCCCGTCCTTGGGTGTGGCTCCTGAAGGCACATGCACATGAATATCCACTTTTTTGTGAAAACGCGGTGAAAGACCCAGCGCGCTCGCCCTGGAGCGGACATAGGAGAAAGCGGCCTTGGCAGATTCTGTCATCACATCACCAAGCTGACCTGTTGTGACTATATTTCCATTCCCAGCCATAAGACTTGTCTCCACAAGAAGTATTTCACCCCCTCTCTGATTATATGCCAACCCTGTACACACGCCTATGCCTGGTTCGGTTTCCCTTTCTTCATAGCGGTATTTTTTTACCCCCAGAAAGGTTTCAAGGTTATTGCATGTGACATTGATACATTTTTCCAGATTGCCACCTTCCACAAGGCGAATGGCGATTTTTCTGCATATCGAGCCAATTTCCCTTTCCAGATTTCTTACGCCGGCTTCCCTGGTATAATATCTGATAATATCTATTATCGCGTTATCGGACATACGGATATTGCCAACCTTAAGTCCATGCCTTTCCAATTGTTTTGGCAATAAAAACTTTTTAGCGATATTCTTTTTTTCTGTTTCAAGATAACTGGGAAGTTCAATTATCTCCATTCGATCAAGTAATGGCGGCGGAATTGTATGGAGACTGTTTGCTGTTGTTATAAAAAATATTTTTGACAGATCATATTCAAGATCAAGATAATGATCCATAAATGAATTATTCTGTTCAGGATCCAGGACTTCCAATAACGCTGAAGCGGGATCGCCCCTGTAATCAGAAGAAATCTTGTCGATCTCATCCAGACAAAAAAGGGGATTATTGGCCTTGACCCTTTTTAGAGACTGAATTATTTTGCCTGGCAATGCTCCCACATAGGTACGTCTATGGCCCCTGATTTCCGCTTCATCCCTCACTCCTCCAAGGGACAGGCGGACAAAATCCCTGCCTGTCGCCTTTGCGACAGATTTGGCAAGCGATGTCTTACCAACGCCAGGAGGGCCGACAAAGCATAAAATTGGCCCATTTAATCCGTTGGACAGCTTTTGCACCGCAAGGTATTCCAGAATCCTTTCCTTGGGTTTTTCCAGTCCAAAGTGTTCTCCATCAAGTATTTCTCTGGCCTTGATAATATCAATATCAATATCTTTCAGATCATTCCAGGGCAGATCAAGAATCCAGTCAACATAATTGTGGACTACGGTGTATTCAGAAGAAGCAGTTGGCAAGGTTCTTAATTTTTTGGCCTCCGCTAGAGCTTTTTCTCGCGCTTCAACTGGCATATTCTTTGATTTTATTTTTTCTTCCAGGGCTGCAACTTCGGCCTGGGGATCTTCATCCCTGCCCATCTCCTTGTTTATGGCCTTGATTTGTTCTGTCAGATAATATTCTCTCTGATTCCTCTCCATCTGCATCTTGACGCGATTTTTTATGCGTTTCTCCACTCCAGATAGCAGGGATTCCTCTTCCAGAAGCTCATAAACTTTTTCAAGTCTCTTCATTACATCAGCTTCTTCAAGGACAGTTTGTTTTCTGTTATAAGGAAGCTTGATGTTTGACATAATGGCATCCGCAAACGCCCCTGGTTCTTTCACAGCCGAAATCGATAAAAGCGTTTCCTGTGTAAGCTTGCCATTCTGATCAGAATAAGCTTCAAGAGATTTATGAACAGCTCTCATCAAGGCTTCTTTTTCATCCATGCTGACTACTATATCTTTCAGGGGTTCAACTCTGGCAATGGGGTATCTTGAACCTTCAGATATTTGCACCCATCTTGCGCGAAATATTCCCTCGCATAACACCTTTATGGTGTCATCTGGCAAATGCAATAATTGCAGGATTTTACACACCACTCCTGTTGAATATAAATCGTGGACGCCAGGATTTTCCAAAACGGAATCTTTCTGGGTAACGAGAAATATCTGTTTTGACGAGCTGGAATAGGCGGCTTCCAACGCGTTGATGGACGTTTTTCTGCCAACAAATAGAGGGAGGATGGAATGAGGAAAAATTACAACTTCCCGTAAGGGCATTAATGGCATCGTATATATTACTGACGGATTAACAGGAGTAATTTGAACCATTTTCTTTTATCCGGAATGAAAATAAAGAATAATTAGAAGTAATGCATATTAAATAAAAATCAGGACACATAAACGAATCCTGATTCTATAAAATATACTTTTTAGAAAAATCATTCAAAACTATCAATAAAACCGCATACCCTGAAAAAATAATACACTTTTGAACAAGATATCTTTTGTGAAGAATAGATGTTTTATCCTTCACTCTTAATCTCTGCGGGAAGCGTTTGTTCCTCATAAAAAAGGACAGGTTCCTTTCCCTCTTCAATCACTTCCCTATCTATCAGACAGTTGGTAACGCCTGGCATTGAAGGTAATTTAAACATGATATTTAACATTATTTTTTCCATCACATTTCTCAATCCACGGGCTCCGGTTTTTCTCTCAATCGCTTTTGAGGCAATCGCCTTAAGAGCGTCCGGCGTAAATTGAAGATCAACATCATCCAGCTCAAACAGCTTTTGATATTGCCGAACAAGCGCGTTTCTGGGCTCTGTCAGTATCCTGATTAAATCCGCCTCATTAAGCTCGTCAACATGGGTAATAATGGGAATTCTGCCCACAAATTCCGGAATAAGGCCAAATTGCACCAAATCCTGGGGATGTATTTTATCCAGCAGTTCCCCCATTGATATATCCTTGCTTGAGCGCACATCAGCGCCAAAACCC
>CAYNKM010000057.1:0-8284 GCA_964397795.1 uncultured Desulfovibrio sp.
AGATAGCGTGTTTATTTTATCCAAAAATTCCCAGCTTTCAGTCCATGGCTGATTCTGGCGCTCATATAAGATATCTAACTGGCTTGTAATATAATTTTTTATAATGCGCCTTGTTTCCGTATTTGTCTGGCATAATTTAAGAATTTTCTTATTTGTTAAAAAAAGGGGCTCAGCGATTTTTCTCGCAAGCTTGTATCGGTTTGAAACATCCTTGCAATAGCTTCTTACAACATGTGGACATTTATTCAACAAATCCCTGATTGTCGTTTTTTGCGCTGCGGAGAGCTTTCTGTCATCCACTGCAAAACCAATTTTACCCTTAAACCTGCCCACTTCAAACCCAACCCTTTCTGGCTCTACGGTTATAATTATATCTTCCTTGTTTATCTGCAAAATTGTGAGATGCTCAATGGGATATGGCTTTAAATAATATTCCTCTTTATCGATGGTCAACCTGAGCTTGCGAATATCCCGCACAAACGTATTTTCTTTTGTAAATACAAGAGATGAAGGCCCTGAAAAATTATCCAGCATTGGCAATTCAAGCTTTTCCCTGATTAAGTTTATCGTTGCCAAAGCATGATCTGGAACAAATTGAGACGCATCAAAAAAAAGAATCTTTTTAAAGGCCCCCCTGATTTTTTGGAAAAGACGGGTTGCGGTATTCATGTTATGAGATGGAAGCATAAAATTTACAAAATTTTCCATATCGCCATGCTGATATAACAACACATCCTTAACATCCCTTTCAAAAAAACCGCTGGCAGAATTGGCGAACCATTGGACATGATGATTAATCACACTTTTCATTCGCGCTAATGGATCACGAGTAAGCACAATGAGCAGTGGGATATCCGGCTTTAAAACCTTGTCCAGAATGCCGTTTTCCGCAAATAAAACTGAATCAATCACAAGGCCGGTTTTTTTTGAGGAATTATTGGCAAAGAAAGCGGCTATTTTTTCAAAAATATCACAATAGCCCTTGTAACAGGCAATTTCCGGCTGCATGTTCATAAAGCCATAAAGCGCATTAATGCCTGAACCATGCGCCGCTAAAACCATGTAATCCGGCTTTTTAAGCATTATGCGCACCCCGGGCTGCAGCAAGGGGCGCAATTTTCAGACCCTTGATAAGATAGCCGCCGCCCGACGCGAAGGGGATCATTTTTTCTGGCTTATCTTGCAGATAGGAGTCAATGGCTTCTGTGGCGCCAGGGCAAGTATTGCAAGCATAATCATCGCAAATAATAATTCCGCCATTTGCTATGCGCGGATAAAAAAATTCAAAACTTGCTTTTGTTGGATCATACAGGTCAACATCAAGATGTACAAAACTGAACTGTCTGTCTTTTACAGCGTCAAAGCGATCAGGTATCCAGCCTTTATAATAAAAGGCGCGTTCTTTAAAATCTGTCAGTCTTTCCCGCACCTTCTCTTCGGCACATTCCAGATCTCCCTTTGCGAAGTGATCGGGATGATCATGGATCCCCGGAGCAGACAACCCTTCGAAGGAATCAAACATATGATGCTGGCGCGCTTTACCCCTGAAATCTGGAGAGTATCTCAAAATGAGCCAGGAGGATGCCCCCTCGAATACGCCACATTCCGCGGTATCGCCAGGAACATGGCCAATAAGGCGGAGCATCTGTAAAACATTCCAGCGTCTGTGCATATTAAAGCGCTTTTTCTCTTCAGGGAAGCGGGCATAAAATTCCTTAATCTCGGGTGATTCAGGCCAATCCATATTAGGAGACAAAAACCGATATTCCGGGCATACCAAAGATCCCAGATAAGCAAGATATTGCACCCTGTCCCGCGATGTTTGCGGATTTTCCGGAATTGTATAATTTGTTCGCAACAGGCTTTCCCTTAAAAGGAAATCCCGAAATTCATCTTCGTCCATACGCTTACGCTTTATAATTTCAGTTTAATAAAATATTGATTGAGTTATTATACGATAAGGCATTGCAATTCAGAAGCCATACGCGCTTGGGGCCTTTTTCTCTCCAGCCATGCCAACAGCATCAAAACTGCCCAGAGGGGATAGTCATAAAACTTCACACCAGACAGAAGCCGTTCCCAGGCCCGCCGAACCGGCTGAATTCTCACGAGGCCTGCTTTTTTTAAATGCGCTGGCGCCAGCAGGGACTCAGCCCAGCCCCGTAATGGCCCTTTAAGCCATTGCTCAATGGGAATTCCAAACCCCATTTTGGGGCGATCAAACAGATTTTTGGGCACATACCTTTCCAAGACCTTGCGCAACAGGTATTTGCCCTTGCCATCCTTTTGCCGCCATGCCGTAGGAATACGCCAGGCAAATTGATAAACGCGATGATCCAGCAAGGGCACGCGAGCTTCAAGGCTGCAGGACATGCTGGCGCGATCCAGTTTTACAAGAATGTCATCACTTAGGTAAAGAGTTGTGTCAAAAAACTGCATCAGGGCCAGACGTTCTGTAAAAGCGTTACAAATTTTGGCTGAATCCAGAATGGTTGAAGGCGTGCGCCCCCTTACAAGCAGGGTGTCGGGATGCCACCATAAATTCATAGAATAGCGCTGATAAAAATTGGCGAAAGTACCCTGCCAATTTAAATCCATCAGATTGCCAATACGGGCCCCAGCATTGGCCGGGCGCAACCGCTCTGGAAGCAGGGCGGCAAAATCATCCCAGGTTCTTGCTGGAATTTTTTTTAAAATATTTGCGATAAAATGCTTCGTTCTGCTGGAATGAAAGTTTGCTGGCGCTACAGAAAGACAATCTGCATACCGGCCGTAACCAGCAAACAGCTCATCTCCGCCATCACCGCTCAAGGCCGTGGTTACATATTGGCGGATCAACCTGCAAACCAGTGTTGTGGGAATAGCTGAAGCATCTCCAAACGGTTCATCATAAATTTCTGGCAGCTGTGGAATCATTTCCCAGGCAGCAGCTGATGGGACATAAATTTCTGTATGCTCCGTGCGCAAATGCGTAGCCATTGCTGCTGCATACGGAGCTTCATTATAATCTTTTTCTTCAAAGCCTACAGAAAAAGTTCTAATCGGCGCGCTGGAGCATTTTTGCATAAGCGCCGCCACTACCGAAGAATCAATACCGCCTGAAAGAAACGCCCCGAGAGGCACATCAGAAGCCATTCTCCTAAATACCGAATCAGTAAGTAGATCATCCAGCAAATCCGTTGCCTCGGCTTCAGAACAGTTCAATGGATTCTCCAGTCCAGCTTGCGCTACGGCCAGACTATCCCAGTAAGATTCAAGCTTGCGCCTGGCGGCATCTATGACCAGATAGTGGCCTTGAGGCAATTTATACACGTTTTGCCAGATGGAAAAAGGCGCGGGAATATAGCCAAAACGCAAATAAAGCCCAAGCGCATTCATATTAATTTCTGGATTCCAGCCGTCGGCAAAATAAAACGCGTCTGGCACAGAAGCAAAAAGCATACGCTTACTATCTTCAGTCCAGTAAAGAGGTTTAACACCAAAACGATCTCTTGCCAGAACAAGCTTTTGCTGCTGCCTGTCCCATAGGGCAAAGGCGAACATGCCAATACTGTTTTCCAGTGTTTGCTTTAGGCCAAAGGCCATTATTGATAATAAAAGCGCTTCCGAATCAGATGAACCTTGTGGCCGAATGCCCTCTTTAGCAAGAGAATCCCAAATTTCAACAGTGTTATATATCTCCCCATTATAGCTTAAAACAAAGCGGCCATCAGGAGAAATCATTGGCTGGTATCCCTGTCGCGAGAGATCACGAATTGCCAGACGCCTATGTCCAAGAGCCATCCCCTCCGCCCTGTCTATCCATATACCGCCGGAATCAGGACCCCTGTCCCGGAGAAACTGGGTCATGCCATTGATGGCTGTTTGCAGCTCCTCTGTTGTTTTTTGATGGTTCCAGTCCCAATAACCGGCAATACCGCACATTAAACCGTTCTCCTTTTTGGGTGTTCTTCCTATGCCTTAAATAAAAGACATATTTGGGTACAGCCGCTCCATAAGATTTGCATTATAATCTAACTTACGCAACATTGCCCTGTTTTTAAATTTATTATGCTATCAATGCCAAAATGCGCCGCACCGCTTCAGACACCGAGTATTCTTTAAGCTGTAAATGCGGTTCAAACGGAAATTCAGCTTTAATCCCGCTGCCAGCCATGCTGCTTGTGTCGCTTTGAGCATCTTTGGCATATAAGCCCTTGGGGTCGCGGCTGGCACGCACCTCAAAAGGTACGTCGAGAAAAATTTCAAGATAACATGGCATATTTTCCCTGTTCCAAGCATGAATTTCATGAAATAGGGAAATTGTGGCCACAATTACGGTAAAGCCCTGCCTGGCCAATAAAGCCGCCAGCCGGCTGTAGGAGGATGCAAGATGCAGGCGGGAGTCCTGATCAAAACCCTTGTCTGCTGAGCCAAGAGCCTGGCGCAGTTCATCCCCATCAAGCAAAATGGAGCCTGGCAAACTGGCCTGCAAAGCCCTGGCCAAGGTTGTCTTGCCCGCGCCTGACAAACCGGTTATCCAAATCACTCTGCCCACTTCGGTTACCATATTAATCCTTGCGCCTTGCCATCCATACTCTGGTTACATAAGGCACATCAATTTCTTCCTGCTCAAGAGACTGCAAATAGGCGGCAATTGCACCCACAATTTTGCCAAAGCGTTCGCCTGACTGCCGCTCAAGCGTGGCGTGACTATTCCAGGCTTCAATAGTTTCCCTTATTGGCTGTTTCCACAATATATGCCCTTCAAAATGAAGCGGCTCCTCAAACTGCCCAGATTGTCTGATTATCCCGCTTTGATCCTCCCTGCGTGTGCCATAATTATAGTCAGGCAAATACTTCTTAATAATGGCCTCAATGTTTTTTTGTACAGGATCATTCAGATTCCTGTGGTTCCAGAGGCAAACAAAATATTTTCCAGGCTTCAATAGTCGGTACGCCTCTTTTAGGGCAAGATGCCGGTCACACACATTGAATGAAGAACCAAATGTTACTAGATCATATTTGCCGGTTGGCTTACCAGTATTTTCGCCAGTGCCGTCGCTCCATTCAATATTATTAAATTGCCTTGTCCTTTTCATGCCATTGGCGCGCATAGCGTCATTTGGCTCTACAGCATCAACCTTGCATCCATACTCCAGCAGCGGCAATGTCAAATGCGCAACGCCAGCTCCAATATCACACACTTGGTCTCCATTTTTAAGGCCTGCTATATTGTAAATCTGCTGTAAGGCCTCAGGTGAATAATCAGCCCGTTTTAAATAGGCATCAGCTAGAAGGCTGTAATCCCAGTCTGTTTGCATTATTTCCTCACATAATTTATATAACTATTTTATTCCTGTTCTCGCCAGTCATGTTTCCAGCCGGGGCGGGCAATAGCCAGACGGTATTTTTCCAAATCAGACTGACTGTCTGTTTCGCACCATTGGCCGGCAACGGGTACAGCCTGAATTGGCGCGCCTTGGGCCAGCAAAATTTTCAAAAAGGATGTCATGTCGGTTTGATCAGTTTTTTGACCCAAGTCCGTACATGCCTTCTGAATAATATTCCAGCCTTGGATATCAAATGACAACAGACCCATGTACTGGCCCTGGATTTCTTGCATGGAAGCGGGTCTATTGCCAATTTCTTTTAACCATCCTTCATTCTGTATAAAGGTCTCCGCATCATCCAAGGGATTTTCGAAACGCATTTGCCAGAGAGATTTCCATTCAGTGTCATAAGTAATGGCAATTGGAGCTGTTGCCTCCATGATTTTTTTTATATGACCGGCAGTATAGAGTATGTCCGAATAAGAAACCACGACGCGAGAGCCTTGTTCAGCAAAAATGTTGTTTATAAAATCAGAGGCGCATAAGAGGCTTACAAGCATATTGGTGTTTTCCCACCTGGGATTGACAACCTTTTTAAACTCACCATGCAAGCATTCATGCAGATAACCTGCAACAACGAGAATTTTTTTAAGACCTGCTTTACGCAATGCTTGCAATTGCCATTCCAGCAGGGATTTCCCACCAAGTTCCACCAGGCATTTGGGCCGTGTTGCCGTTAATTCTTCCATGCGGGAGCCTCGGCCAGCGGCAAGAATTATGGCGGCTACATTTTTCATAAATTTTCTCCAAACATTCGCCTGATTATTTGTTTATCCAGATCCAGCGCTTTGCTTTCCCGCTCAGGATGCCACATTATGCCGCAAACACTATTGTTGTCATCTAAAAATCCTTCAACAGTTTTATCTTCCGCATGGGCAAATACCCTAAAACCAGGGGCAAGTGTTTCAGGAAAAATGCAATTGTTATGATATGAATTAACTTTTTCTACTTTGTAAGCATCCTGGTTATTAAACCACTGATGGACAGCGATTGCATGGCGCGTGCCGGCATGATTGGAAAGAGCAGATTTAATAGTGCCTCCAGACAAGATATTAATAACCTGGGCACCTCTGCATACGCCAAGAATGGGTAGCCGTTTTTTTCTGGCAAAGCGCCAAATCAGGGTTTCTGTTTCATCCCGTAAGGGGTAAAGGCCCCAGTCATCGCCGCCACTTAATATAAAACCCTTAAAATCAAGATTGGCCAGAAATGGAGCCATGGCTGCGCCCCAGTTTTGAATAGGAGCAATAATGGTTTTGGGCATTGTCAAAGCAAAAAAATCTCGCCAGTCATCAGCCAGACAGTTACGAATTTCCTGTGTGCCATCAGGAAAAACAATCGTTTCCATTCTCATGCTTATGCCAATTAGCATCATTTCATATTGCCTTGAGAATGCAATTAACAGGATTCAAAAGGGCACTGTCACTTGCTGTTATTTCAGTAAACAATTTTTCACCAACCCCAATTGCTGCCGGCAATCCATATTCTGCACAACGTATGGCCATATGGGAATTAGCGCCGCCAAATTTTGTTACAAGACCGGCAATGTCACGGGTAAAAATCCAATCAAAGCCAGGATCGGCATTTTCAATGCAAACAATTCTGGCAGATAAGTTTACATCTCCTAAACTGCCTGAATCAAGTTTCACAACTTCACTTTGCACTGTCTTCGTACCAATGAAGTTGGGAGCAGAGCGATGCTGGGGCACAATGAAGACATCTTTAGCCGAGCGTATAAGATAGCCAAGTTTCAAGGCCAGATTTTTCTGATATTCCTCTTTGGCACGAGCAATTTGATCAAGATAATTTTTGACAGGAGGCTGAGAACTGACGCTGTATTCAGATGCCAGGATAGTGTCAAGATTAAGCCAGGCCACATCCTCTCTGGAAAAACCATTTTGCTCACCCCAGCTGGCAATATCCTCCAGAATATTGGACAAATGTGCAGTAAAAACAAACTTGGCATATTCTCTGCCGGCAATAGCATTTTCAGCATACCGCAGAAATTCCTTCGCGTTCACACCCAGGGAATTTTGCGCCATTAAAAGATCGAGAGCCCTGTTTTCCTCCCTGGACAAAGTAAAATCTTGCTCATCCACAATAATATTTCTTTGAATATCATGAAACAGATTGTCGCGATGGACATAATTGGGGGAGGTAATATCGTAACTTCCGGGCCTTAAATGGCCATATTTTTGCAAAAAGCCGGTTTTGTCCCTGCTGCCGTTGCATACCTGTTGAAAGTCCCTGGACATATCACTGGAAATGGTTTTTATGGAACGTTTAAAAAGGACCATTCGTTCCTGAGCTAAAGCTCCGCGCTTTACCGCGCTTCGCAATAGAGTTTCAGCAATAAAAGCATGCCTTGCAAGAATAGAAAATGGTATTGTACCCAGGGTGCGGCATTCCTCCAGAAGTTGCGGCACACCGCTTAATGGATTCGGTGCAGAAAACTTTTTTGCGGACTGCCTGGCTTTCAACTCAAGAATTTTATCATAACTTTTGACAAGGCTGCCAGACACTTGCAACCATTCCGCAGTCAGTTTTCGCAGTGAGTTTTTAAATTTTTCTTTTCTGTCCTTTGCCAGAAGGCCTGGGTAACGGTCGTCAAATTCTTTGTCAAAACAAAAATCAAGGCAGGTCTGTGCAACTTCAAATTCAATCTTGTCATGAAATTGGGGATGCGTTTCCAACCGCTCCAGCCAGGCATTGACAAGCGCTTCTCCAGTTATTGAATCCAGATCACCAGGCAAAAAGGAATTAAAACTGGCTCGTACGTCAATATAAGGACGCCCAGCACATAGCACCATAAGATCAGTTGCAGGCAACGGCCTGTAACCCATTGCCATTCGCGCGTCCCGCCAGACGCGATTTGTTATTAAGTCGCGATAAAGAGAAATATCCAGAGGATG
>CAYNKM010000058.1:0-8180 GCA_964397795.1 uncultured Desulfovibrio sp.
CTCTCCTTTCCGCCTGTAATATTCTTATGTTCAGACAGGTAAGTGGCATCAATTATATGATTCCTTTAAATGGTTTCAAGGAAGCTCTGGCCTATGCGAACAGTTTGCGCAATAATTATGACGATCCTTCAAGACATCCGTGCTATCCGCTGGTTCGTCTGAAAAAATCCTGATTAATCCTCCTTCGTTAATAAATTACCAATCAAATTAAAAAGAAGCTGTTCATTCAGCTTCTTTTTTTAATTTTTTGTTAATTTTCTCTGAAATCTTTGTTACGTCCTGGCTATTATTCCGCGACATTACCAGCACGGTCTCGGCACATTCAATTATTATGAGATCCTCCACGCCGATAGCTGCCACAGGCCGATTTTGTGAATAGATGTAACAATTGTGCACATTTTCAATAATCGCGTCTCCATAAATAACATTACCCTTTTCATCTTTCCGGGCTGTCTCATATAGCGATATCCAGCTCCCCAGATCATTCCATTCTGCTTCAAATGGAATCATTGCCAAATTTTCCGAATGTTCAAGAACGGCAAAATCTATGGAAATAGAAGGATTTTTTAAAAATTCGCTTTTACCGGGACGAATGAAAAACCTGTCCGATATTCGTTCTTCCCACGCGCTGGATGTTATATCAAAAATCTCTTTGGCATATCTTTTAAAATCATTCAGTAAAGTTGAAGCCCTCGTCAGGAAAATTCCGCAATTCCAGTAAAAACCTCCTCCCTTGTACATTTTTTCCGCATTTTCAAAATCCGGCTTTTCAATAAACTTCTTGATTTTTAAAACCTTTCCCCGATAGGACTCCCCCGCCTTTATATATCCAAAACCGCATTCCGGACGATTGGGCACTGCTCCTAAAAGTCCGGTTATTCCCTCCTGTACGACAGGTATTAATTGTTTGACACAATTAAAAAATATGGAAGTATCGGAGACAAGATGGTCAGAAGGCATAATCAGGAGAATGGGATCGACATATTTTTCCAGAGCGGCCAAAGCGCCCAGAACAATAGCGGGAGCTGTGTTTCTTGCTTCTGGTTCCAGAATAATGTCCCCTGTCATTTTGCAATGTGCCATTGCGTCCAGTACAAGGAAACCCTGATCTTCATTGCAAATTATTACAGGATTTTCCAGAAATCCGCATTTCCCGATTCTTGCAAGAGTTTTGTCAAATAAAGATGGGCCTCCATAGAGCTTTAAAAAAGGCTTGGGGAGATCTTCGCGGGAAAGCGGCCATAATCGTTTGCCACTCCCTCCGCAAAGAACAACAGGAACAACTGGAATCTTTCCGAACGCATGTTGTATTTCTTCGGACATATTCTCCCTGATAATCCTGTATTTAATTTTTTCTGATGTTCATATTTCTCAAACCATTGGCGATAACCAGAAGGGCCGCTCCCACATCGGCAAACACAGCCATCCACATGGTTGCATAACCTAATAAAGTCAAAACAAAAAATATAGCCTTGATGCCCAGCGCAATGCTTATATTTTCCAGTAAAATTTTATAGGTTTTTCTGGACAGGCGGATAAAAACAGGAATTTTGCATAAATTGTCATCCATCAAGGCCACGTCCGCTACTTCTATTGCAGTATCGCTTCCGCCTTTTGCCATGGAAAAACCTATATCAGCCCTGGCAAGGGCAGGCGCGTCATTAATGCCATCCCCTACCATACCGACTATAAAATTATCTTTCTCCAAATTTTCTATCACATCAAGTTTTTCTTCCGGCAGCAGATTGGCACGGAATTCATTTACTCCGCATTCCTTCGCAATCGCTTTGGCCGTATATTCATTGTCGCCTGTAAGCATCATTGTTTTTACATTAAGCTTGCCCAGCTCCCTTATTGCCTCCAGGCTTGTTTGTCGCACAGAATCAGCTACGGTAAACAAGGCTGTAACGCCATCTTCCCCTATAAGCGAGACAACGGTATTCCCACTGCTTTCAAGTTCGACAATTTTTTTATTTAAATCCGTGTTATCTTTATTGAGGAATTTTATTAATCGCAAATTGCCTAGAGACCAGGTTTTTCCCTCAAGTTCGCCACTAACGCCCTTTCCCGCCAGCGCGGTAAAATTCTCCACCTGTTTGAACCTGATTTCCCCTTCATGGGCAGCCTGGGCGATGGCGCGTGAAACAGGATGGTCGGATCTGTCTGCGAGACTGCCCGCAATGGAGAGCGCGTCTTCCTCTGGCATGTTTAAAAGACTTATTACTTCCTTTAAAACGGGTTTTCCATATGTTATTGTTCCGGTTTTATCCAATGCCAGCCAGTTAAGCCGTCTGCCCTGTTCCAGATATAGACCGCCTTTGATGAGAATTCCCTGTCTGGTCGCGGCGGCGAGACCGCTTACAACGGTAACCGGAGTGGAAATGACAAGGGCGCAGGGACATCCAATAACCAGAATTACCAGGGCGGTGTAAATGGATTGATACCATCCCGCTCCAAAGAAAAGAGGAGGAATAAGCGCCCAGAGAATGGCCAGCAAAAAAACGCAGGGAGTATAATATTTGGCAAAAATGTCAACAAAACGCTGCATGGGGGCTCTGCTCGCCTGGGCTTCTTCCACAGTATGAATAATTCTGGCAAGCGTGGTATCATTTGCGGCGGCTGTTACCCTAAATTCAAAAGATCCAGTCTCATTAATTGTCCCACCATAAACCTGATCGCCAATTCCCCTGGAAACCGGTATGCTCTCTCCAGTAATTGGCGCCTGATTTATTTCAGAAGTCCCTTTTATAATAATTCCGTCCAGCCCCACTTTTTCGCCAGGTTTAACACGGACAATTTCTCCCGTCTTGACGGAAGCCACAGGCGTCTCCACCCATTCCCCGTCCGCTTTCAGTACCGTCGCCATCTGGGGAGCCAAATCCATAAGTTTTCTTATATTGTTCCTTGCCTTATCCAACGCCATGGCTTCCAGAGTTTCTGAAACATTAAATAATACCATAACCATGGCCGCTTCCGGAAACTGTCCGATAAGCACGGCGCCGGTAACCGCGACCGACATTAGAGCATTGATATTTAAATTATAATTGGAAATGGCCACCCAGCCCTTCCTGAAAGTCACAAGACCTCCAATTCCAATGGCAATAAGCGCGAAAAGTAGGGAAAAGATTTCTGCAAGCGGATATCCCCTTATCTTTAAATCCGCGGAACCAGAGCTCCATTGACCTATTAATTCAAAAATTTCGGAGGCCAGGGCAAAAATTCCCGCAATCGCAAGCCGCTTCCAGGGAATTTTTGATTCAGGTATAATTTTCTCCCTTTTATCATTATCTATTTGTTCGGGAATCATATCTATCGCCTTCAGAGCGGAAATAATTTCAGGCAATGTGCCCTTCTCGTAGGCGATGGTTAAAATTCTCTGGATCAAATTAAAATTTAGATCCCTGATCCCTGAAAGAGACGCGAGCTTTTTACGGATTAAGGCCTCCTCCATGGGACAATCCATATTTTCAATGCGAAGACTTGTGCTGACAATATCCTTTTCCATATTTCCTTCCTGAAATACTGCCTAAATGTTTATCCGATAATTAAACCGGAAGTTTTAACTTCTTTATATTTTCTGAATTTCAATATAATCTTTATAGCAAATATAGAGTCAAGCGCTAAATGGATTTTTAAATTGTTTTTGAGGAGAAAATTAATGAGGATAGGAGAATTGGCAAAAAAAACAAACTGCAAGGAAGTGACAATCCGTTTTTATGAAAAAAAGGGACTAATGCCGCCCGTAGAGAGAACCAGGGCGAATTACAGGAATTATGGAGAAAAGGATCTGGAAAGACTGGCTTTTATCAGGCACTGCCGAAGCCATGGGATGACTCTTGAAGATATTGAAAAACTTCTGCATTTTTTAAATAACGATAAAATCAGCCATGAAGAAATTCATGAAATGATTAAATCTCATATAACTACCATCCAGCGACAAATTGCGGAACTCAATCAGCTCCAGTCGTCACTGCAGGTTTTACTGGAAAATTGTAGTGGTAAAGATAGAAACTGTGGAATCCTTACCAATCTCTGTAACAGAAATCTCTGCTCAGGCTGTTCAGTAAAAACATCCCCTGATTAAGTGGTAATTATTAAACCTGGCTTACTGGCAGAATATTTTGAATCAGGCTGCATATTTCTCCGCTTTCTTTCTCTCCATCTATAATATAGTGTGCCGAATCCAGATAATGCATATACCTCTTTCGGGAAAGATCCTCCATCTCCTCAAATAGACCTTTGTCGCTAAGCGCTGGTCTCTGGCCAGGCAGGGGATGGGATAATAATCGCTGACTTAAAATTTCGGGATGGCAGGTAAGCCAGATGACCAGTCCCTCTTTTTTCATCAATTCACGATTGTCCTTGTCCAGGACGATTCCGCCTCCAGTGGCGATTACAGGCTTATCTTTCCTCAAAGCGCATACTTCCCTGAGACAGTCTTTCTCAAGATCCCGAAATTTTTGCCATCCCCATCTGGCTACCACTTCATCTATATTCATCTTCTCCCTGACTGCCAGATACTGATCCAGATCAATAAATTGCCGTCCCAGAAGAAGGGAGAGATCTCTGCCTACCGTACTTTTGCCACTGCCCCTCAATCCTGTTAAAAAAAGAGTCTTCAAAGCTCTCTCCCTGGTTAATAAATTAATGAGCGGATCCCCAGTTTGGGCCAAAACCCGCGTCAACAACCAGGGGAATACTGAATTTATGTCCGTCGGGCCAGGCGTTTTCCATAAGATTTTTTACTTTTGCGCTGACAGCCTCCGCATTGGCCTTTGGAGCTTCGAGCAATAGCTCATCATGAATCTGTAAAATCAGTTTTGACTGAAGGTTTCTTAATTCGGAATCATCATTTACCGCCAGCATTGCCAGCTTGATTAAATCTGCGGCGGATCCCTGGATTACAGCATTTATGGCCTGCCTTTGCGCAAGAGCGACTATCTGCCCATTTGCTGAATAAATTCCAGGCACCCAGCGGCGACGACCCGCCATTGTTGTTACAAAACCGTTTTCCCTGGCTCCTTCCAGGATTTTTTCATAAAAAATTTTGAGCTGACCCAGTTTACTGAAATACTTCTCCATAAATTCCCTGGCTTCTGGAACCGTTATCTTAAGTTCACGCGCAAGATGTTGGGCGCCCATTCCGTATAAAAGTCCAAAATTAATTGTCTTGGCCATTCGTCTCTGGTCACCATTAATTTGGGATTGATCCAGATCAAAAATCAGGGCCGCTGTGGCAGTGTGAATATCAATTCCATGGTGAAAAGCATCCAGAAGCGATTTATCTCCAGATAAATGGGCAAGAATACGCAATTCGATCTGTGAATAATCGGCACTTACAAGATAATGGCCAGGAGAAGCCACAAAACAGGAACGCATCCTCTCACCAAGAGGGCCCCGCACCGGAATATTCTGGAGATTTGGGTTGCTTGAAGAAAGGCGTCCAGTCGCGGTCGCTTCCTGGTTAAAAGTGGTGTGTATTCTGTGCTTGGAATCCATCAGACGGGGAAGCGGATCCAGATAGGTGGAACGCATTTTTTCCAGTTTACGGACTTCCAGAACAGTTTCAGCAATCGGATATTTTGGCGCCAGCTTTTCCAGCACGGCCAGACTTGTCGAGATTTGACCGCTTTTTGTCCTCCTGGCGCCAGGAAGCCCCATCTTGTCAAAAAGGATTTCCCCAAGTTGCTGTGAAGAGCGAATGTTAAATTTTTCCCCTGCCTCCTTGTAAATCTGATCAATTAAATCATCCAGTCTTTGCTGAACATCTTTCAAAAAAGCCTGAAATGCAGCGGGATCTATTGCTATACCTATTTCCTGCATTTCAGCCAGAACCCAGATCAGGGGCATCTCCATATCCATATATAATTTTAGCTGATTATTTGCCAACAGGTTTTTTTTCAGGGCCAGAGCCATTGACAAAGCCAGGACAGAAGGTCCACTGTTTTCTCCCTTTAAGGGCTCCCGCCATTGCGATACCAGACGATCCCAACTGTAATTTCCCTCGTCCGGATTGAGCAGATATGAGGCAAGGCTTAAATCGGTAAACAAAGTTTTTGAAACGGTATTGGCCAGCTTATTCCAGGAAGGAAATGAGACCAGAAGGCTTTTTAAATCAAGAACAATAATATTGGCAGCTTTTTTTAACCAGTCACACAATTCTGCCTGCGAGCCACTCCACTCATACTCCGCAACCGGCTGACATACGGGAGGAGGTGAGGTTTCTTTAATTTCAATATTTTCCCCCAATGCCAGACGCGGATTCTTCTCTCCCTTTAACCAAAGGACAGCCACCTGCAAACCGCTGCAATCGGGAAGCTGGCTTGTTTCCGATATTTCCTGGGGAACAGGCCAGATTTCCGGACTGGCCTTTTTTATATTTGAGGTATCCGTTTCCGCTTTCAGGGCGCTATCAGTTTCCGGTTCATTATCCTGGGAAGCCGGTTTTGTTTCCGCAAGCGCAATAATTTCTCCTCTTATATGCCCCATTTGATATTCGTGAGAAATCTTTTCACATTCCTTGAGATTAATCTCATTCACGCGCAAATCTTCCAAAGTTATATCAGGCAAGGCATCCAGCTTTAAAGCGGTGAGTTTGCGCCATTTAAACATATCCTCAAGATGATCTTTTAATTTTGCCTGAATTTTAGGCGCGAGATTGTCAATATTGTCCCTTATCGCTTCAAGGGTCGGATATTTTTCAAAAATGAGTTTGGCGGTTTTTGGACCTATTCCCGGAACTCCCGGAATATTATCGCTTGAATCACCAATAAGAGCCTGAACGTCAGGCCATTGGGCGGGAGTCACTCCGCTTTCGCTTTCAAAACTTTTTTCAGTTATAATTTTTTCTTCCTTGGAATTGGGATCCCACATAAGGACATCAGGCGCGAGGCACTGTTTTAAATCCTTGTCGCCGCTTATAATGATGACTGGGTGGGAAGCCTTGAATCTGGCGGTCAGAGAAGCTATACAGTCATCCGCCTCCATTTTTTCAGACACAACAAGTTTTATGCCAAGAGCCTGCACCATCTGCTTTATGGGTTCAATCTGGACTATCAGATCTTCCGGCATGGCTTCCCTGTTTGCCTTATATTTATCATATATGTCGTTGCGGAAGCTCTTTTCCTTTCCATCCAGAACGAATAAAAAATAGATGGGGTTTTCCTGCCTCAGGATCTTTAAAAGGGTTCGCGTAAGAATTACAAGGGCATTGGTGGGAAAACCGTCAGAACGCCTTAAATGCTGGTTGGAGTAAAATGAGCGATAAATATAGGCAGTCCCATCCATGAGATAGACTGGAGCGGTATCAAGTGAAAGTCTTTCCTGAATATTCATAAAGAACCTGTGCAAGTTATATATTAAATAACAAATTATTGCTTTATGACATTTCTCTTTTTATAGTAGCGATATGCAAGTCGGGGCGCAAGTCAGCAGTATTATTGATCTGGGAAATTTAAATGTGGTTGTGGGTGGCACATGGTCAATTGAAAAACCCTTGCCAGACTCCGCTCTTTCCGCCCTTAATCAGATAAATAATAACCAGGTTCATAATCTTCTAATTTCTTCCAGAAATCTTGACGCATGGGACAGCAGCCTTCTGGTTTTTCTTGTACAGCTCATTAAAATAGCCAAAGACAAAAAGATAAAGTTTAAGACCGATTTGCCTACCGGCCTGGATAACCTCATTAAAATGGCTTTTACTGTCCCTCCCAGACAGGGAGCGAAAAGAGAAGAAGCATATTCATCTTTTCTTGCCGGCGTTGGGGAATGGACCCTGAATCTGGGGCCCAGGATTTCCGATTTTATTAATTTTCTTGGTTCCGTAGCCGTTGGTTTTGGGCGTCTTTTTACCGGCAATACAAGGATGCGCCTGCCGGATCTTTTTAAGGCGATGTATGAATGCGGGGTTCTTTCCCTTCCCATAATATCCCTGACGACCCTGCTTTTTGGCCTTATTCTTGCCTTTGTCGGAGCCGTGCAGCTTACCCAGTTTGGCGCTCAAATATATGTGGCCGGGCTTGTGGGAATTGGAATGTTGAGAGTAATGGGCGCGGTAATGGTGGGAGTCGTTATTTCCGGAAGAATTGGCGCTTCATATGCCGCCTTTATTGGCACAATGCAGGTCAATGAAGAAATAGACGCCCTTCAGGTGCTTGGAATTTCTCCAGTTGATTTTCTTG
>CAYNKM010000059.1:0-8175 GCA_964397795.1 uncultured Desulfovibrio sp.
GAAAAGACAGCTTATGAACGCTATATCTGCTTAAAAATTTGGTACTGTATAAACCATGTGGTGATTTTTCTGGGGGATGTCAAGTTTCCCGTAAGGTATACGCCGCATCCCCAAGTCAGCAAAGCTGACAAGGGCTGAGCAGTCCCCCAGAACTTTTTTTCAAAAAACTTTAATTTTTTGGAAGATTAAACTTGTTGCCACGCCTATATATTTGGACTTTTACAGTCTTTTCAAGCAATAGGTGGATTTTGACAGAGTACAAAATTTTTAAAATTTTTTAAATAATCCTTGACTATATATATTTTCTTTGTTAAGGAATGTCTGCTTTACCCTTAATCGGTATTGTAAAATTTTTTCATGTGTGAACCGGATACAATAGTTAAAACCGGTCTTAAAAGAATCATAGTCTTTACCCAGCGCGCTTATCGGATTAGCGATAAGGTTTGACATTCGCAGGCGTTGCCAAATGCCTTCTGATGTCCAGGCCGTTCCAGCCCAATAAGGAGTACCCCCGTCAATGTACGGATTCCGGGCTGTAAGGTAATGACGTTTTATGGCGAACCTGCGGTTACCGTATATCGGTAAAAGCCGCAAAAGCTGACTTTTCGTATACTCAACCTGGTCAGTTTGATTTGTGGCTTTTTGTTTTTTAAAAATAAAGCAGTTTTTGTATTTATTTACTTCATTAACTGGAGAAGCAAATAATGACGACAGTTGGAAGCGATCGCATCCGTATTAAATTAAAAGCTTATGATTACAGGATCTTGGATAAGGCGGTAGCGGAAATTGTGGACACCGCCCGTAATACAGGCGCTGGCGTAGCTGGTCCCATACCCTTGCCCACCAATATTCACAAATATACCATACAGCGCTCTGTTCATGTAGATAAGAAATCCCGTGAACAATTTGAAATGCGCGTTCATAAACGCCTTATGGACATATTGGAACCCACCCAGCAGACAGTTGACGCTCTGGGCAAACTTTCCCTTCCTGCCGGCGTTGATGTGGAAATTAAATTGTAAGGGAGAAAAAATGGCAGATAAATTGGGAATTCTGGGTAAAAAATTGGGAATGACCAGGATATTTGCGGATGATGGATCCGCGGTAGGGGTCACGGTTATCGAAGCTGGCCCATGTCCGGTAACCCAGATAAAAAGCGAAGCGAAGGACGGATATAACGCCCTGCAGATTGGTTTTACCAAAGCCAAGCCCAAGCATGTGACAAAGGCGATGCAGGGTCATTTCAAAAAAGCCGACAGCGGTCTCTTCCGGCATCTTCAGGAGATTCGTCTTGAGAATGCGCCCGACAAACAGCTTGGGGAAGAGTTGACTGTTGAAATGTTTAAACCGGGAGAAATTGTTAAAATAACAGGAACAAGCATTGGCAAGGGATACCAGGGAAGAATGCGCCGCTGGAACTTTGCCGGAGCGAAAGATACGCACGGAACAGAAAAAGTGCACAGGAATAATGGTTCCATAGGAAATAACACTTTTCCTGGACATGTTTTTAAAGGTAGAAAAATGGCTGGACACTGGGGAGACGAGACTATTACTGAAGCTGGTCTGGAAATAATAGACATTCGCCCAGAAGATAATGTTATCTTGGTCAAAGGTTCAGTGCCTGGCCCAAAAAATGGTCTTGTGCTTGTGCGCAAGCAATAGGTGAAGCTGATGGCTACTGTTAAGGTTTATGATCAGCAAAAGCAGGAAACGGGCAATATTGATCTTGCTTCTGAAATTTTTGAGATAGAAGCCCGGCCGGAAATATTAAACTTTGTTGTGCGATCCCAGATGGCCGCCCAGCGGGCAGGGACTCATCATACAAAAACGAGAGGCGAAGTTTCCGGCGGTGGAGTAAAGCCCTATAAACAGAAGGGAACAGGCAGAGCTAGAGCGGGATCAAACCGTTCTCCAATCTGGAGGGGAGGCGCGATAATCTTTGGACCGCAGCCGCGCGATTATTCTTTTAAGGTGAATCGCAAAATCAAGGCGCTTGCCCTTAAAATGGCTCTTTCTTCCAAACTGGCTGCCGACTCGCTTATGGTGCTTGACAATATAAAGCTGGAATCGCCAAAAACCAGGCTTTTCGCCAAGGTCGCAAAAGATTTGGATTTGCATTCCTCACTTATTGTTGTTCCTGAATATAATGAAGAATTGGCCAGAGCGAGCGCAAACTATCCTGATGTGACCCTGATAACTCAGGATCAACTTAATGTTTGGAGTATCCTGAAGCACAAGCAGTTAATACTGTTGCAGGATACAATAGAAAAAATAGAAGACAGATTTGGAGTGAATAATGGAGGCAAAAATGAATAATCTTTCTGATATTCTTTTAAAGCCTCTTTTGACAGAAAAGACCACAATGCTCAATGACAAGGTACGTCAGGTGGCATTCATGGTCGAACCCCAGGCAAATCAAATCCAGATTGAAAAAGCTGTGGAAAAGGCGTTTGGGGTTAAGGTGGAAAAAGTTAATATAGTTCGCCGCAGACCTTTAAACAGAAAACGTCACGGCAAGATCATAGGCAAATACGCAGGCTGGAAGAAAGCATATGTGATGCTTGCTCCCGGCGAAAAAATTGAGTTCTTCGAGGGAGTTTAGAAATGGCTGTCCGCAAATTAAAACCTACCTCTCCAGGACGCCGCTTTCAGACAGTTTCCGATTTTCAGGAAATAACAAGAACAACTCCTGAAAAATCGCTGACTGAAGGATTGCCCAAAAAAGCCGGAAGGAATAATTACGGCCGGGTTACAAGCAGACGCAGGGGCGGAGGAGTCAAACGGCTTTACCGCATAATTGATTTTAAACGGAATAAGGACGGGATACCTGCCAAAGTTGCAGAAATCGAGTATGATCCCAACCGCACTGCGCGAATCGCGCTTTTGCATTATAGAGATGGCGAAAAAAGATATATATTGGCGCCTGTGGGTTTAAGGCAGGGCGATATGGTTTTGAGCGGGACAGATTCCAGCACAGGCCAGACAGCTGATATCAAGCCTGGAAACGCGCTTGAAATGCTTCGTATTCCCGTGGGAACAGTCATTCACAATATAGAATTAAATCCCGGAAGGGGCGGACAGATGTGTCGTTCTGCCGGAACATATGCCCAGCTGATCGCCAAGGAGGGAAAATATGCCCTTTTGCGTCTTCCCTCTGGAGAAGTGCGCAAGGTTCTTGCTACCTGCAAGGCGACAATTGGCCAGGTAGGGAACCTCTCCCATGAAAATATAACTTTGGGAAAAGCTGGACGCAATCGCTGGCTGGGCCGGCGTCCCAAGGTTCGTGGCGTCGCAATGAATCCTATAGACCATCCTCTGGGCGGCGGCGAGGGCAGAAGCTCTGGCGGACGTCATCCTGTTTCACCCTGGGGTATGCCGGCCAAGGGATATAAAACTCGAGACAAGAAAAAGGCTTCTTCCAAATTGATAATCAAGCGGCGCGGTCAAAAATAGGAGAATGTATGCCCAGATCTTTAAAAAAGGGACCATTTGTTGACAATCATTTATATAAAAAAGTGGAAGCTGCCAGCGCAAATAACGATAGAAGGGTGCTAAAAACCTGGTCAAGACGCTCCACAATTTTACCGGAAATGGTTGGTCTTACCTTTGCGGTTCATAATGGGAAGAAATTTGTTCCAGTGTTTGTGACCGAAAATATGGTGGGACACAAACTCGGAGAATTTTCACCTACCCGCACCTTTCATGGCCATGCAGCTGATAAAAAAGCCAAGGCTGGCAAAAAATAAGGGAAATTTATGAATTCAAAAGCAATTGCAAAATATCAGCGTGTTTCCCCAAGAAAGGCTCGCCTTGTCGCCCAGAACGTCAGGGGATTGAGAGTGGAGGATGCGCTGAATATTTTAAATTTCACTCCCAACAAGTCCGCCCAGATAATTTACAAGGTAGTAAAAAGCGCGTTGGCAAATGCCATTCAGCTTTTTAATGCGGATCCGGATAATATGGTTATTGAAGAAATAACTGTTAATGAAGGTCCTTGCTGGAAACGTTTTATGCCCAGGGCGCAGGGCAGAGCCAACAGAATAAGAAAACGTACCAGCCATATCACTGTAATTTTAGCGGAAGGGCGGTAATAAGGCATGGGTCAGAAAGTTCATCCATATGGATTCAGGCTTGGATATAACAAGAATTGGCAATCCCGCTGGTTTAGCAAAAAAGAATATCCCGCATTTGTTTATGAAGATAACAGAATCAGAGCCTATGTTAAAAAACTTCTTTATCATGCGGGACTGGCCAAAATCGAGATTGAAAGGGCAGGCGGAAAAGTTCGCCTGATCCTGTCAACCATGCGCCCAGGTATTGTTATAGGAAGAAAGGGCGTAGAAATCGAGAAATTGCGCAATGACCTCAAAAAGAAATTTGATAGGGAATTTTCAATTGAGGTAAATGAAATCAGACGCCCGGAAATTGATGCGCAATTAATAGCCGAAAATATAGCTCAGCAACTGGAAAGGCGCGTCGCATTCAGGCGGGCCATGAAAAGAACAGTGTCAATGGCCAGAAAAGTTGGCGCGGAAGGTATCAAGGTTACATGTTCTGGCCGTCTTGCCGGAGCTGAAATCGCGCGAACGGAATGGTATAGGGATGGCAGGGTGCCCCTTCAGACATTAAGGGCAAATATAGAATTTGGATTTGCAGAAGCCCATACGACTTACGGACTGATTGGGGTAAAAGTCTGGGTTTACAAAGGTGAAATCCTGGATAAAGAGGCAGAATAATAATGCTTGCACCTAAAAAAGTTAAATTTCGTAAATGGCAGAAAGGACGCTTGCGGGGATTGGCCAGTCGGGGCGCGGATATCGCTTTTGGGGAAATAGGCTTAAAAGCAATTGAACATGGACATTTGTCCAGTCAGCAAATAGAGGCCGCCCGTATCGCGATGATGCGTCATATCAAACGCGGCGGGAAAGTGTGGATAAGAATATTTCCCGACAGACCGGTTACTGCCAAGCCGCTGGAAACAAGACAGGGATCTGGTAAGGGCGCTCCTGTTGGGTGGTGCGCGCCTGTCAAACCTGGCCGGATTCTGTATGAAATAAAAGGCGTCAGTACGGATCTGGCAAAAGAAGCCCTGACAAGAGCGGCTCATAAGTTGCCCATTAAAACCATAATTGTTGAAAAGGAAGGCTTGTAATGGCAAGAACAAAGCCTGAACCCAAAAAAAACAAACCGCCTTTAGCGGCTGATTACAGAAATAAAACTGTTGAAGAGTTGACCGGGATCTTAAATACCAAGCTGGAAGAATTAATGTCCGCCCGTTTCAAACATGTGTCGGCCACGCTTGAAAATACGGCTTCATTAAAAACCATGCGGCGGGAAATCGCGCGTATAGAAACAATTTTGCATGAGAAAGGACAGAGGGTCTGATATGACGTCTCTTGAAAAACGCAAAGGCAGGACACTTACCGGAGTAGTCGTAAGCGACAAGAATGACAAGACAATAGTTGTACGCGTTGAAACTCTTGTAAAACATCCTCTGCTTAAAAAATATGTTCGCAGGCGTAAAAAGTTTACCGCCCATGATCCAAACAATGAATGCGGAATGGGCGATGTTGTAAAAATTGTCGAATTCAGGCCAATGTCCAAAAATAAACGCTGGCATTTGGTATCTGTTCTGGAAAAAGCTGTTTAGGGGATAGACATGATTCAGGTAGAATCCAAACTTCAGGTAGCAGATAATTCCGGAGCCAAAGAAGTCGCCTGCATTAAGGTATTGGGAGGCTCTCATCGCCGTTATGCTTCTATTGGCGATATTATCATGGTATCTGTAAAGGAAGCTATGCCTCATAGCAAAGTTAAAAAAGGCGATGTTATGAAGGCAGTTATTGTCAGGACTGCCAAGGAAGTGCGCAGACCCGATGGAAGTTATATAAAATTTGATGGTAATGCGGCAGTTCTCTTGAATAATCAGGGAGAGCCAGTGGGTACGCGTATCTTTGGACCAGTTGCAAGGGAATTGCGCGCACAAAACTTTATGAAAATAATTTCCCTTGCTCCTGAAGTTCTCTAGGAGTTGGAAATGAACAAGTTCCGTGTTCGCCTTGGCGACAATGTAATGGTTATCAGCGGAAAAGACGCAGATAAAAATGTCCCCCACAAGGTTCTCAAAATCCTTCGTAAACACGACAAGGTTCTTGTGGAAAATACCAATATGGTAAAACGCAGCATGCGTCCCAATCCATATTCCAGACAGCCGGGGGGAATTGTAGAAAAACCGATGCCCATCCATATTTCCAATATCATGGTGGTATGTCCCGCTTGTCATAAACCTACCAGAATTGGATATAAATATCTGGAAGTCGACGGAAAGCGCAAAAAGGTCCGCTTTTGTAAGAAGTGCAATGAAATTATGGAATAAGGTGACAGAATGACACGCCTTGAAAAAATATATAAGGAAAAGGTTGCGCCGGAAATGCAGAAGGAATTTAATTATAAATCCCCCATGCAGATGCCCGAAATTGAAAAAATATCAATCAATATAGGGCTTGGCGCGGCTACCCAGAATAACAAGCTTATGGAAGAGGCTGTTAAGGAATTGTCCGCAATCGCCGGACAAAAAGCGGTTATAACAAGGGCCAGAAAGTCAATTGCCGCGTTCAAACTGCGTGAAGGCAATCCAATTGGCGTACGCGTAACCTTGCGTAAAGATAAAATGTGGGATTTTCTTGATAAATTAATGAATTTCGCTCTTCCACGGGTGCGCGATTTCAGGGGAATTCCGGATCGTGGATTTGACGGCAGGGGAAATTTTACTCTTGGAGTCAAGGAACACACCATTTTTCCAGAGCTTGAAATAGATAAGGTGGATAATCCCAAAGGCATGAATATCACAATTGTAACCACGGCTAAAACTGACAAGGAAGGAAAATTTCTTCTGGATCAGCTTGGTATGCCTTTCCGAAAATAGGAGAAATATTATATGTCGCGTACATCTCTTGAAGTAAAAGCTTCAAGAAAGCCAAAATTCAGTTCCAGAAAATATAACAGATGCCCGCTTTGTGGTCGTCCAAGGGGTTTTTTAAGACAGTTTGGAGTATGCCGTATCTGTTTTAGAAAAATGGCCCTGAATGGCGAATTACCTGGCGTCAGAAAATCCAGCTGGTAATTTTATCTATATAAAAAGATTAGAATACAGGAGTTCCTGATGGTGACAGATCCCATTGCGGATATGCTTACCCGTATCCGCAACGCACATTTGGCCCTGCATAAGGAAGTGAATGTGCCGCGCTCGAAGATGAAAGAGGCGTTAGCCAACATCCTCAAGCAGGAAGGTTACGTTGAGGATGTTTTGGCCGATGACAAGAATTTAACCATTATGCTGAAATATAAAAATGGCAAACCCACTATTGGGGGATTACGCCGGGTAAGCACGCCTGGTCGCAGAGTGTATGTTAATTCCAAGCATATACCTAGCGTGCAAAATGGTTTGGGAATATGCATCCTGTCCACATCGAGTGGAATTATGGATGGCAATGCCGCCAGGGATAAGAAGGTGGGCGGCGAACTATTATGTGAAATTTGGTAGGGGGGCTTGAAATGTCACGTATTGGAAAATTGCCCGTCCCTATCCCCGCCGGCGTTGAAGTTAAAATTGGTGAAGAAAATATTGAGGTCAAAGGTCCAAAAGGCTCCATTTCGACTCCTGTCAGTCCCCTGCTGGAATATGAAGTCAAAGATGGACATATTCATATTAACCGCAAGATTGAAACCAATGAAAGTCGCTCCCAGCACGGATTACGAAGAACATTGATTAATAATTGCATTGAGGGAGTGACAAAGGGATTTTCCAAGGCGCTGGAAGTAATAGGAATAGGATACAGGGTAGCTGTTAAAGGGAACATGGTTGAACTTTTTGTAGGCTTTTCTCACCCCGTCATAGTTGATCTTCCCGCTGGCATAAGCGCCAAGGCAGAAGGCCAGGTTCTTACATTAAGTGGAATTGACAAGGAATTGGTGGGAGAGACTGCCGCCCGGATTAGGAGAATAAGAAAGCCTGAACCGTATAAGGGAAAAGGCATAAAATATGTAAATGAAGTAATCCGGCGCAAGGTCGGCAAGTCCGGCGGCAAAAAATAGGGGTATATAATGAGTAAAAGTAAAAATGAATTAAGACAGCACAGAAAGATCCGTATCCGGAAAAAAGTCAAGGGAACTCCC
>CAYNKM010000060.1:0-8096 GCA_964397795.1 uncultured Desulfovibrio sp.
AGGGGAACACAGACAAGATATGCGTGGTGATCATAACCGCGGACCGCAAGATTTCCGCAAAGATCATAGAGGTCCGGACATGAGAAATGGTCAGCACAGACCAGAAGGCAATCGCGAATTTAATAGACCCCCAAATCATAATCCTGACAGGGGAGAACGGAGATTTGGCGGTCCTGGAGATTTTAATAGAAACGGAAGAAATTAATGATATATTTCAAATGAAGTATATTAAAAAAGATCTTTTTTATCACAAGTGGCAGAAAGAAAATTAAACAGCCAGTCAGAACTTTCCAAAATGGAATCAATTAGCTGTTGTTTTGGTAAATTATTCCTTATAAATCATATTCGCCAACAGCTCCAAAGATAAAATCTTTGGGAAAGAAAATATTGAAAATGTCAGGGGAAAAGTGATAAAAATTTTGGAGTTTCTGAGCATGAGGACGCTTTAACGGCTTTGTTATTTGTTTTAATTTCCGCAAGCATTTCATTTGCCTTTGAGACTGGCACATGGAAAGGCAGGAATGGGGATATTAAAGGTGAAATAAAAATTACCCGAAGTGGTTCAGATTATTTGGCAAAGGTAGACATCTATCAACCGTCGAGGCCAAATTTTGATGAAGGCTATTGTCTTGAGCAGGCAAAGGCAAAGGAAGTCAATGGCAGTCTGCAAATCTATCATGAAGGTAAAGTGGGGTTCACCTTACTAAAGGATGGCAAAGACTTAAAAGTAATTCAGGGCAGGGGCGCTGGTTTGCCCGAATGCGGCGATCCGCCCAGCTGGGCGGTAGATGATATTACCAGAATGAAGTGGAAAAAGGTAAAATAGATTTATCTGTTATATCTGGTATCAGGGCGCGGCGGAAACCGTGCCCTGTTTTTTTGTTCAAATTTTGGCACATGGGCTACTTGGAATAATCGAGCCGAAAATATTATTCGTTTGCCTGACCGCGCAATAGCGCATAGGCTTCCTGTCTTCCCCTCTCAATTTCAATAAGTCTTGGTTGGGCGACATAATCAGGCACGATTCCATCATCAACTTCTTTTTGTAATTCATTTAGACGCGTCGTATAGCATTGTATTGACCAGGTTGCCGCCGCGCCATTGAAGCCAAGGGCTTCCAGAGGTCTGCCTGCCTCCTGTGACCACTCTGCCATCAGGGCGTCTTTTTGGGCCTGATGGCTATCCATACCGCCAGCCACGCCGCCCGCGACTGTTCCTCCCGCCGCGCCTATGGCCATTCCTGAAACCAGATTCATGGGATCTCCCGTAAAAAGAGCGGAGACACCGCCTCCAGCCAGACCCGCTAGTAAGCCGGTGAGCAATCCTTTGCCCATGCCTTCGGCAATATTCCTGGCGGTGGAATCAAGGGCTCTGGCCTGTTGCAGGGGCTGATAACACATGGGGTAATACAGATTTTGATTTTCATAGGGGTTTGTCGAATTTTGGGCGCAGCCGCTTAAATTCAGCAACAGGATTAGGGGCAAAATAAGTTTTTTCATAAATTTCTCCAAGTTTGTCTTATGGCAGGCATGCGGATAAAAAATTATCCGGCCAGTATATCGGAAAATTGTGGGAAGGATTGCTTAAAAGGTTGAAAAAAGCAAGAAGCTTACATTATTTTCTGGCCGGGTTTGAACTTCCGACCATTTTCTATCAATATATTATGAGATAAGTCAGGAGGGTCCTATCCCTGGAAAGAAGAATATAATGGGTTGACTCCATAAATTTATTTAATATGAGAATCAAATCTGCCGACAGACTCAAATTGCTTTATAAGCGCGGGGAAGATTTGGGGAAAGATGGGAGGAAAAAAATCTGCATGGATATAATGTATGGGTAATCATTAAAAATCTCGGTTTAAATTAAAACCCTGTAGATAATCCTTTACAAGCTTCCAGCTATGGGTTAAACAAAGTTTTCTTTCTACTATATTACCATAACTAGATATGCGCATATTAACAAATCCTGAAGAATTGGCTGAACAGTGTAAAATCTGGCGCAAGGCCGGGGAAAAGATAGCGCTTGTCCCTACCATGGGGTATTATCATAAGGGGCATGAATCTCTTATGCGGTTCGGTAGGGAAAATGCTGATAGGCTGGTGGTCAGCCTTTTTGTAAATCCTGCCCAGTTTGGAGAAAATGAGGATCTGGAAGCCTATCCCCGTGATTTTGAAAGGGACCGCGCCATTGCCGAGGCCGCGGGAGCTGATGTCCTTTTTTATCCCGATGTGTCGGAAATGTATAAGGAAGGACATAAGACCTGGGTTGAGGTTCCCGAAATGGCGGCATTACTTTGCGGGGCAAGCCGGCCAATTCACTTCAGGGGAGTGTGCACAATTGTTTTGAAGCTGTTTTTGCTTACTGGCGCTGATGTGGCGATTTTTGGGCAGAAAGACTGGCAGCAGCAGGCTATACTGAAAAGGATGGTCAGGGATTTAAATGTGCCCATTAATATTATATCGAGGCCTGCCGTCAGGGAAAAAGACGGGCTGGCTCTTTCTTCCAGAAATGTATATCTGACAGAAGCGGAAAGGAAACAGGCGCCCCATATTTACAAGGGTCTGTTGATGGCAAGGAATCTGGCGGGTTCAGGTTACAGGAGCGCGGAAAAGCTTATTGATAAGGTCAGGGAATATTGGGCCAGGGAACTGCCTGATGGCCGCGTTGACTATATCAGTCTTGTGCATCCGGAGAATCTCACGGAACTTGAATATCTGGACAAAGAGGCGGTGCTGGCCTGCGCCGTATATCTGGGCAAGGCGAGACTTATTGATAACATTTATATAAATGCCGACAATCCTGGACAAGAAGTTTCAGAAAAAAATTTCTTGGAAGATCAATAAAATCACCGAAAGTTTGGAGGAAATTATGAATAACAAGGGAAAATATTATTTTACATCGGAGTCTGTGACAGAAGGTCATCCCGACAAGGTAGCGGATCAGATCTCGGACCGGATTCTGGATTCGATTCTCGCGCAGGATGAGAACGCGCATGTCGCCTGTGAAACGCTGGTCACAACGGGAATGGCGGTAATAGCGGGTGAAATAAGCACAAAGAGTTATGTTGATTTGGCCAATGTGGTTCGGGAAACTATCAAGGATATTGGCTATAATAGTTCTGATATGGGCTTTGACTGGAAAACCTGCGCGGTTATTTCTTCCATTGACCAGCAATCTCCCGATATTGCCCAGGGCGTAAACAGGGAAAATCCGGAAGAGCAGGGCGCGGGAGACCAGGGGATGATGTTTGGTTATGCCTGTAATGAAACGCCTTCGCTCATGCCTGCCCCAATTTACTGGGCGCATCAGCTTTCCCAGCAGCTTGCCCGGGTGCGCAAAGACGGAATAGTCGATTTCTTCCGTCCGGATGGCAAGACGCAGGTTTCCTTTGAATATCAGGACGGCAAGCCTGTCCGGATAAATAACGT
The DNA here is from genome assembly GCA_964397795.1 of uncultured Desulfovibrio sp. GTDB lineage: Bacteria > Desulfobacterota > Desulfovibrionia > Desulfovibrionales > Desulfovibrionaceae > Desulfovibrio. The sequence continues at coordinate 3,429 of CAYNKM010000060.1, forward strand.
GGTTGTTTCCACCCAGCATGCGGCCCACGCGAGTCAAAAAGAGATCGAGGAAGCGGTCAAGGCGGAAGTCATTCGTCCCATTCTGGAGGATTCCGGATATTTTAATGAAAAAGATTGTGAAATATTTATTAATACAACCGGCCGTTTTGTGGTAGGCGGTCCCATGGGGGATTGCGGGCTTACGGGACGGAAAATCATCCAGGATACCTATGGCGGAAGCGGCCATCATGGCGGGGGAGCATTTTCGGGAAAAGATCCTTCAAAGGTTGATCGCTCTGGCGCGTACATGGGCAGATATATTGCCAAAAACGTTGTGGCTGCCGGTCTTGCCCCAGAATGTGAAGTCCAGATAGCCTATGCGATTGGAGTCGCGGATCCGGTCAGCGTTCTTGTTTCGTCCAGGGGAACCAGCGAAATTCCAGATGAGGTTCTGACCAAAGCGGTAAAAGATGTTTTTGATCTCCGTCCCTATCATATTATAAAAAGACTGGATCTCAAACGGCCGATTTATGCGAAATCCTCCTGTTATGGCCATTTTGGTCGGGAAGTTCCCGAATTTACCTGGGAGAGGACCGACGCGGTTGAGGATTTGAAAAAAGCGGTCAAGGCTTAAGCCAATATTTTTAAAAGCGATTTAAAGCCAGATTCTTTCCGCGGGAGTCTGGCTTTTTTATTCTTCTTTGTAAAATTACCTTAAAGATACTTGACGCGATTTACTTTTCGCGTTTATAGGATACATAGCCATATTTTAATCCGTCATGAGGGAGAAATTACCGCGTGAGGCAGGAATATTCCTTTATCTGCTTATTTGGGGATGTCACCGATTGCGCGGGAATAGAAATTAATTATATATTTTGCTTCATCACATTTTTATGATGGAAGAAGCCAGGTTATATTACAAGTTTCCTTGTATGGAATTTCCTTATGAGCGCGATTGACGTTTTACGCGATAAAAAGAAAGAAGTTGTCAGGCGCTGGGTAGAAGCGATTTTTGCCAGCTATCCCCTGGAAACCAAAGGCTTTTTGCGGACAATCCAGGATCCTTTTGCTAATCCCGTGGCTCACATGACAAAAGAAGCCGGCGATATATTGTATGACGCGATGATTGGAGAGGAAACGGATACGGAAAAAGTCAAAGCCTCCCTTGACAGGTTTATCAAATTTAAAGCAATCCAGAATGTGAATCCCAGTGAGAGCATGGCGGCCTTTTATATGATGAAGCCCGTTTTACGGGAATTGGTCCTGCCGGAAATGCGTTCAAAGGGAAAAATGAAATATTATCTTGAAACTGAATCCCGACTTGATACCCTGGTTCTTCTGGCTTTTGATATGTATATTAAAGCGCGTGACACACTGTCAGAATTACGAATAAAGGAAATTAAAAGCCAGTATGCGCAGCTGGCCAAATGGGCCAGAAATCTTGAAAATGGAGTTCAGGAAGAAAAAAATTAAAATCGTCCGGTTTTCCTGCTTATGAGGAATGAAAGGGCGCAGCTTATTGGAGGATGTTATTTATGGAAACAACCTGTAGCCAAGAGAGGTAGGGAATGTTGATATCCATTGGCCTGGTCCTGCTCATAATGTTGATTGCCTGGTGCGGAGCATGGATCGGACTTGCTCCGCTCTTTGGCGTAGTTTTTCCCTATGTAGCGGTTCTGGTCTTTATTGGCGGGATGATCTGGAGAATCGTGTATTGGGCAAAATCTCCTGTGCCTTTCTGCATTCCCACAACTGCGGGCCAGGAAAAATCTTTAAGTTTTATAAAGCAAAATAAAATTGACTGCCCAAGCAATTACTGGGGCGTAATTAAACGCATGTTTATGGAAGTTGTGTTTTTTCGCTCCCTTTTCCGTAATACTCATGCGGTGATAATTGAAAATGATCCCATAAATAAGGAACCCAGGGCGATTTATTATTCTTCAAAATGGCTTTGGTGCTTCTCCCTGATTTTTCATTATTCCATCCTGATTATCGTGATCCGGCATTTCAGGCTTTTCATGGAGCCCGTCCCTGTCGTTATAAGATGGATTGATGATATTGACGGGATAATGCAGATTGGTTCGCCCCGTTTTTACTGGACAGGCGCTCTTGCCTTTTGCGCCCTTCTTTATCTTCTGGGTCGCCGTTTGATTAATCACAAGGTGAGATATATCTCCCTTCTTAATGATTATTTTCCCCTCTGGCTTCTGATAGGAATTGTGGGAACAGGCATTTGCCTGAGATATTGGGATAAAACCGAAATTTCCCAGGTCAAGATTTACCTAATGGCCCTGACCCATTTTTCACCGATTTCTGCCACAGGCATAAATGGACTTTTCTTTGTCCATGTTACCCTTGTCTGCGTTTTGCTCTGCTATTTCCCATTCTCAAAACTGGCCCACATGACGGGACTATGGTTCAGTTCCACAAGAAATATGCCCAATAATTCCAGGGCAGTTAGACATATAAATCCCTGGAATCCCCCCAAGGAATATTTCACTTATCAGCAATATGAAGATGAATACCGGGAAGCCATGGCCGAGGCGGGTTTGCCGCTTGATAAGCCGCTGGAAAAATCCGAGAAATAAGGAGGCGCAACTATGGCAAAACTACCAACGCCTGAAAATCTCATGACAAGCAGGCCGCCTTTCCCCAAAGAAGGCTGGATGGATACAAAGCCGCACTTTTATCCAGGCACCTATGCGTATCCGGCCAAAATAAATACCATGTCCCTGTTGCATATGCCTCACCCGCATGACTGGAATCCAACCGAAGAGGATTGGCATCTTCCGGAAAACTGGGAAAAGATATTATGCGACGCTTTTGAAGACAGACTTGAAAAGCATCGTTCCCTCAAGATTTTTATGGATATTTGTGTTCGCTGTGGAGCTTGCGCTGACAAATGCCAGTTTTTCCTGGGCACAAATGATCCAAAAAATATGCCGGTTTTACGCGCGGAACTTTTACGTTCCATTTACAGGCGCGATTACACCCTCCTTGGCAAACTTCTTGGCAAAACGGTGGGAGCCCGCGGCTGGGATTTAAATGTCGTCAAGGAATTATTTTATTATGCCCATCAATGCACCGAATGCCGACGCTGTTCCCTGTTCTGCCCGTATGGGATAGATACGGCGGAAATTACCGCCATAGTTCGCGAGCTTATGCATGAGGTTGGGCTTGGCCTGCACTGGATTATGGATCCAGTAAAAAATTGCTCCTATACAGGCAACCACCTTGGCATCCAGCCTCATTCTTTTGTCGAGATTGTGGAAATGCTGGCTGACGACTGTGAGGCTGTCACCGGAATCAGGCCTAAAACACCTTTTAATAAGAAAAATGCCGAGATACTTTTTATAACCCCATCAGGCGATGTCTTTGCAGAACCTGGAATCTATACTTTTATGGGTTACCTGCTTCTGTTCCATGAGCTTGATCTGGATTATACATTGTCCACTTACGCGTCTGAAGGCGGCAATTTCGGATCTTTCACTTCTTTTAACATGGCAAAAAAACTGAACGCCAAAATGTACGCGGAAGCGGAACGGCTCAATGTAAAATGGCTGCTCGGCGGCGAATGCGGCCATATGTGGCGCGTAATAAACCAGTATATGGATACCTATAACGGTCCTGCGCCAGCAAACATGACAGTGCCTGTCTCTCCAGTCACCGGCACCGTGTTCGATGTGGCTGCCTCCACCAAAATGATTCATATCGCCGAGTTCACGGCCGATCTGATCAAACATGGCAAACTGAATCTCAATCCCAAACGCAACGCCAACCTGATCACTACCTGGCATGATTCCTGTAATCCGGCACGTGGCATGGGGCTTTTGGAGGAGCCACGTTATGTGCTAAGGCATGTGTGCGACAATTTTGTGGAGATGCCGGAAAATACCATTCGTGAGCAGACTTTTTGCTGTGGCGCTGGTTCCGGCCTGAATACAGAGGAAATAATGGAACTCAGGATGCGCTCCGGCATGCCGCGTGGCAATGCCCTGCGTTATGTGCAGCAAAAATATGGGGTAAACCACATGGCCTGCGTCTGCGCCATTGACCGCGCCACCCTCCCGCCCCTGGCGGATTACTGGGCGCCTGGCTGTACCATAAGCGGGCTGCATGAACTGGTCGGCAATGCCCTGGTCATGAAGGGGGAAGGTAAACGTACCATGAACCTGCGCCAGGAGGATCTGCCGGAAGAATGTCTGGACGATGAGCCGGAAGCGGGGGAGGGCGAGTAAATGTATAACGCCAAGGCCGTCATAACCGGCATTGTCATCTTTGTAATTGTTTTTAGTTCCCCATTCTGGCTGGGCTGGCTTGGTCTGGATTACACAAAAACAGGCGTGGTTCTGCCTGCCGGAGAAACTGCCTGCATCGAAGATACCGAGTTCATGCGCGCAAACCACATGCGCCTGCTCGATGAATGGCGGGACAAGGCCCTGCGCGAGGAAAACCGTGAGTATATTTCTGCACTCAACGGAAAGCGCTGGCTTATCTCCCTGCAGAATACCTGCATGAAATGCCATAACAACTATGCACAATTTTGCGAAAAGTGCCACGTGGCCAACAGCGTTTATCCCTACTGCTGGAGCTGCCACATCATTCCTGCGGAGGCCAGGTGATGAAAAGAAGAAAGGTAATTGCATAGATTTGTACTCTTTTAAGGCTGAAAAGGGGCAATTCAAGAGC
>CAYNKM010000061.1:0-8044 GCA_964397795.1 uncultured Desulfovibrio sp.
TTTGATATAATATTTAGAAAATGATGGAATTCAGACTCAAATTCTTGTGCTTCTCCCAATATTTAAATATTTTTTTATATATAGGCACTATTTGTCAAATAAATGAAGCAGCTTGCTTAAAGTGGAAATAAAAATTATTTTAAAAAATGCGCACCAATTCATATATAAAAAATTTTCTTGTTTTTTTTATATTTATATTTTTATTTATAAATACGGAAACCGCGTCATATGCGGCTCCTGCTACCAAAAAAATTCCGCAAAAAAACCAGAAAGCCTTTCACGCTCCCAATAAATCCATTCAGGAAAAGGATCGGCATAAGCCTGGCATGCATGATACAAGCCTTCCCGACAAGGCCATCAACATGCGCCAGGCTGTTGAAAGGGCCATAAAAAATAATCCCTCTCTTGGTTCGTCAGAAGCCCAGGCGCGCTCGTCGGAAGAGGCGCGCAAATCCGCGAGAGGAGCGTTTGGTCCTAAGCTGGGAATGACATATTCCGCCTTGAAGCAGGAAGTAAAAAGCGAACCGACAACTACGCACACTCCCGAATATGGAAACTGGAACTGGGGAGTGGAAGTTTCCCAAACGGTTTTTCAGGGCTTCAGGCTATTGAATAATTATCAAAAAGCTGCTCTGCAGGCCGACAGTGACAAGGCCGCCTTAAAAAATGCGGAACTGTCCCTGACAGAACAGGTCCAGACAGAATTTCTGGCTTGTCTTGCGGCTGAAGAAACTGTCGTTAGCGAGAGGGAAGCCTTATCAAGGTTAAAAGATCAGCATAGAATAACCCAGGCCTTTTATGAAGTTGGATTAAGACCCAGACTTGATGTCCTGCAGGCTGAAGTAGATGTTAGCAATGCGGAAAACATTCTCATTCAGGCGGAAAACACAAAAGCCACGTCCCTGGCACGCCTGAATACTCTCCTGGGTCTTCCGGCTACCTCGCCTGTCTCATATACGGGAAAACTGGCCTATGTGCCCTTTGGCTTAAGCCTGGACGAATGCCTGAAAAGAGCCTATGCGCAGAGACCAGATTTATACATTGCCGCAAAAGCTGTGGAAATGGCTAAAAAAGATCAGCGAATTGCCCAAAGCGATTATTATCCGCAGATTGAAGCCTACTATAATATCACCCAGCGGGGAAATTCTCCCGATTTGCAAAACAAGGGCAACTATGGCTCCCGTTCTGTAACCTGGGAAGTGGGGGCGCGCGCCACCTGGAATGTTTTTCAATGGGGAGTCACTTATTACGATGACAAACGGGCGGGATGGCTCGTGACAAAAATGAGATATGAAGAAGAAAATCTCAAATTGAATGTTGGTTATGATATAAAATCGCGATTCCTGGCCGTTAGGGAAGCTGAAAAAAGAATAGTAGTCGCCGAAAAGGGAATTTCCCAGGCAAGGGAAGCGTATGACGCGGCATTGGCCCGCTATCAGGAGCAGGTTGGAACAAACTTTGACGTTCTGGATGCTTCAAGCAATCTTACACGGGCCCAGTCTTCTCTGACTTCGGCCCGCGCCGACTACCTTACCGCCCTCTCCCAGATTTATGCCGCGATGGGAGAATATCACCCGGATTTACTGAAACCCTGAAAGCGTGCCAATGATTTTTTAATAATTCAGAAACAAGCGGATTAGATTATACCTGACAGAACCTTGTGTGCAAATTACCCCTCTTGGAGGGCTTGGAGAAATTGGGCTTAACTGCCAGCTATGGGAATGTGACGGCTCTGTCGCCATGATTGATTGCGGACTTATGTTCCCTGATGACGAGCATCTGGGCGTGGATGTCCTTGTACCGCATTTTGACGCTGTTAGGACTGTTAAAGAAAAACTTGCGGGAATCATTCTTACGCATGGACATGAGGATCATATTGGCGCCCTTCCATGGATTATCCCCGAACTGAAAGGGACAAAGCTGTTTGGCTCCCGCTTTACCCTCGCTCTTGTCGAACATAAATTAAGGGAACGAGACCTGCTTAATTATGTTGAATTATGTCCTGTTTCTTCAAACCATATCCTTGAATTGGGTTCATTCAAGTTTCATTTTTTCCCGGTCTGCCACTCCATCCCCCATGGTTTCGGCCTGGGCATAGAAACTCCTGTTGGACGGATTATCCACAGTGGCGATTTTAAGATTGACCCGGAAGCTCTGGATGGACGCACTACAAACCTGAAAGATTTCACGGACTTTGCAGGGCCAAATGGGGCCAGGCTTTTGTTGAGCGATTCCACGAACGTCATGAGGGAAGGCCGATCCCTTACTGAAAAACAGGTTAAATCTTCCCTTGAAAAGGTGTTCGCATCGGCGCAGGGCCGCATTATTGTCACCCTGTTTTCTAGTCATATCCAGCGTATCCAGGAAGTTTTTGATTTGGCTGAAACTTATGGCCGTAGTGTGATAATAAGCGGCAAATCCCTGGCAAATAATATTGATATCGCCTCCAGCCTCGGAGATATTTCCCTTCCTCCCGAATTTCATAACGCCTTCAATGGTGTGCCGGACTTGCCGGATAATAAAACTGTAATGATCGTTACCGGAGCGCAGGGAGAGCCTGTTTCCGCCCTGTCCCGTATGGTCTGGGGAAGCCATAAGCAGCTTGGCATCAAAAAAGGCGACACTGTTATTATGAGTTCAAGGGTAATTCCAGGAAATATCAAGGCCATCTCTCGCCTGATTAATGAAATGTATCGCCTGGGGGCGGATGTCCTCTATGAGGATTCTCATAATGTGCACGCCTCGGGGCATGCCTACCGCGAAGAATTAAAAGAAATGCTTGACGCTGTGCGCCCGGAAATTTTTATTCCCGTTCATGGAGAATATCAGCATCTTGTAATGCACGGCCGGCTGGCGGCGGAAAGCGGAGTGAATCCGGAAAAGATAATAACTCTGGAAGATGGCCAGCCTTTGCGCATCTACAAGGACTCATTTAAACTTTGTCCACGCATTCCTGTTGACTGTACCCTTGTTGACGGAAAAGGAGTGGGAGACGTGGGGGCGACAGTCCTCAAGGAACGTCGGATACTTGGCGATGAGGGAATTGTGATAGTTTCCATTGTGCTGGAGGAAACAACCCTTAATATTTTGCATGGTCCGGAAATCCTCTCCCGCGGCTTTGTGTTTGAGCAGCAATTAAGCCATGTGCTTGAAGACGCGAAATGTCTTGTTCTTGATGAGCTTGAGGAAGAGGCGGAATCTCTTTCGCGATTGAAAGATAACATAAAGATTTCGTTAAGACGCTTTTTCCGGAGGGTTTTGGAACGTGATCCAATAGTCCTGCCATTGATCACAATTCTGGATAATAATTCAATACCATGCAAGGAATTCACCGCCTCAAAATAATTGACGCCCCAAATTTGTTTTTATGAAAAATCCGGAATCAGCTGAAAAATATCTTTCGTATTTCCTTCTCTGGATTCTGCTTGCCTCTTGCGCATTATTGTTTCTCGCTTCCCTGATTTTTATTGCTCATAAGCCTGATTCGGCGTTTCTTTCCCAGTACGCATTCGGATATTGTATCCGTTCCCGAAAAGCCGGAATTATAAGAATTATTCCTTTTTCGGGGGCCGCGTTCAGAAGCCCTGTTTCAAACTCGATTCATGCAATAGTATCCCCATATATTGAAGCCGAAGATGACAATCTTCCTGCAAAAAAATCCAATTCCTATTGACCCTTTATTATTACAGGTATATTCTTGAAAAAATAAATGATATTTATGGAAAATCCTTGTCATGGACTGGTATGGTCATTCCGATCCGATATTCCAGTATTTTGTGTTGGCATGTGCTGCAGACAAAAGCATCTAAAGTAGCAAAAAGGGATATTATTTTCGCCAGGAGGAAAAGATGCGAATTTCCGTTGGGCTGGGCAGACAGGACGGTGAAGAACGTCTTGAAAGAGAAGGAATCAGTCGCCGTGATTTTTTAAAATTCTGTACGGCGGTTGCAGTCAGTCTGGGCATGGGACCGGCATTTGCGGATGATGTTGCCGCTGCCCTTACAGGCAAGCGCCCTACCGTTGTTTATCTTCATACCGCGGAATGTACTGGTTGTTCTGAAGCATTGATGAGAATGTACAAGCCTTATATAGACGGTCTGATTCTGGATACCATTAATCTTCAGTATCAGGAAACCATTATGGCGGCTGCGGGTCAGGCCGCGGAAGAAGCCCTTGAAGAAGCGGTCAATTCTCCTGAAGGCTTTATCTGCATGGTGGAAGGCGCGATACCAATGGCTCTGAACGGAAAATATGGCTATATCGGCGGCAAGACCATGTATGATATATGCAAGGATATTCTACCCAAGGCCAAACTGAATCTGGCGATTGGCACTTGTGCCTGTTACGGCGGTATTCAGGCGGCCAGCCCCAACCCGACCGGAGCCAGGGGAATAAATGACGCATACAAGGAGTTGGGAATCAAGGCCATAAATATTGCCGGATGCCCGCCTAACCCCATTAATATGGTGGGAACGCTGGTGGCCTATCTTAATAATATCGAGATTAAGCTTGATGAATTGAATCGTCCCCTGTTTTTTTATGGCCAAACTGTCCATGACCTTTGCGAAAGACGTCCATTTTTTGAAGCCGGCAAACTCGCTCCCTCTTTTAATTCGGAAGAAGCCCGCAATGGCTGGTGTCTTTATGCGGTAGGTTGCAAGGGTCCGGTTACCTATAATAATTGTCCGAAAGTTCTATTTAATGAAACCAACTGGCCTGTCGGCGCTGGCAGTCCTTGCATTGGCTGCTCCGAGCCCAATTTCTGGGACGATATGACGCCATTTTTCAAGAATTAGGAGCGAATAATGAGTCAAATTCCAACTCCTCCCCAAAGCAATTATTCAGGATCCATTGTAGTCGATCCTCTTACCAGAATAGAAGGCCACTTGCGTATTGAAGCAGAAGTGGAAGGCGGGAAAATAAAGGAAGCCAGATGCGTGGGCACTCTTTTCAGGGGAATTGAAATTATTTTAAAAGGCAGACATCCTTTTGACGCCCCTCACTTCACTCAAAGAACCTGCGGCGTTTGCACATATTCCCATGCCCTGGCCTCTACCCGGGCAGTTGAAGACGCGATAAACAAGCCAATCCCTCCCAACGCAACATATATCCGCAATCTTGTCCTTGCCATGCTGTTTATGCATGATCATCTTGTGCATTTTTACGGCTTGCATGCCCTGGATTTTGTTGATGTCGTGAACGCGCTGGAGGCCGATCCCGTCAAGGCCGCGAGCATTGCCAATTCCATATCAAATCGCAATGTCAAATCTGAAGATTATAGGGCTGTTCAGGATAAATTGCGGGCCTTTGTGCAAAGCGGCCAGCTTGGGCCATTTACAAATGCCTATTTTCTCGGCAAGCATCCCGCCTATACCTTGAGTCCCGAATTGAATCTGATTGGCACTGCAGATTATCTTGCCGCATTAAAACTTCAGGTAAAAGCGGCCCGCGCCATGGCTGTATTTGGGGCTAAAAATCCACATACCCAATTCCTGGTCTGCGGCGGGGTCACCTGCTATGATGGACTCAAGCCGGAAAGAATAAAAGAATTTACAGGTCTCTGGAAAGAGACTCTTGAATTTATTGAAAATTATTATATTCCGGATTTAATCGCCATCGCGGCCAACTATAAGGATTGCGCCAGTTATGGCGGCACCACCAACTTTATGGCTTTTGGCGAATTTCCTGTTCCCGGAGGTGAAAGGGATTTATATACCCACTGGCTGAAACCCGGCATTATTCTGGACAGAAAGATTAATAATGTAAAGGATTTCAACAAGGACAAGATCGCCGAGGATGTCCGTCATGCCTGGTACAAGGGCAATCATCCCCTGCATCCTTATGAAGGCCAGACCATTCCGGAATTTACCTCAATGGGAAACCAGACTGAAAAATATTCATGGTTAAAGGCCCCCCGTTATGACGGCATTTCAGTTGAAACCGGTCCATTGGCCCAGATTCTTGTCGCCTATGGCCAAAATCATTCAGCTGTAAAACCGGTTGTTGATTATGTTCTCAATACGCTTCAATTACCCCAGGAAGCCCTTTTTTCCACACTGGGAAGAACCGCGTGCCGCGGAATCGAGGCGCTGATTATAGGTCGGCAGGTTGAAACCTGGTTGAAACAATTCCAGAATAATATTAAAAAAGACAAGCAGATTGTGGAAAATTATGAAGCGCCCAAACATGCGCAGGGAGTAGGTCTTTTAACAGCTCCCAGGGGCGGCCTTTCCCACTGGATTGTCACAGATGATGAGGCAAAAATCGCCAATTTTCAGCTGGTTGTTCCCACAACCTGGAATCTTTCTCCCAGGGACGAAAAGGATATTCCAAGCGCGTGTGAAGAGGCTCTTGTCGGAACGCCAGTGGCGGATCCGGCCAAGCCAGTTGAAATCCTGCGCACAGTCCATTCTTTTGACCCCTGCATTGCCTGCGCGGTTCATGTCATAGACGGACATACAAACCAGGTTCACAAGTTCAAGGTACTTTAGGGCATCTTTAAATACTAATTTATCGGGACGGGTTTTAATCCCGTCCTTTTTCTTTTATGAAAAAAATACTGATTCTTGGCATAGGAAATATCCTCCTCGCTGATGAAGGTTTTGGCGTTCACGCTGTTGAATACTTAAAAAATAATTATGACTGGCCTGACAATATCCAGCTGCTGGATGGCGGAACAAGAGGTCTTTTACTTATGATGGACCTCATGGAAAATGATCTGGTGATAATTCTCGATGTGATGCATGGCACAAAAGCGCCTGGAACTACATATCTTGTGGAAAATGACGGGCTAAATAACGCGTGCGCGCTAAGGGATTCAGAGCATCAGACAGGTATTGTCGATGTTCTGGCTTGCTGTGAATTGGCTGGATTCAGACCGGAAATTATGATTTTTGGCTTTGAGCCTTATGATTATTCAACAATTCAGGCTGAATTGACCCCACAGGCCCAGAAAAAACTCCCAGAATTTTGCCAGAAGGTAATTGAGGAACTTAAATTGAGGAAAATTTTATGATATTCAACTTTTTAAATTTTATATTTCCCCGAATTTAAATCATCAGGCAAATTTTCTTCCGTAAAAATTTGAAAATCATGTTCAATAAGCCTGTTTGTCCAGCAGCCATTCCCATCGCAGAGAGTGTGGGAAAATGTGCCATCGTAAATTTTACCAAAACCGCAAGAAGGAGACCTGCTTTTTAGAATCGCTTTTCTGCTTCCACTATTCAGGGCTTTTTGCAGGGCCAGTTCCGCCCCTTTCCTGAAAAATCCGGTTTTATCATTCCCTTCCCGGTCTTTGATTTTTCCATCTTTCCATTCGGCAGGAGACCGGGGAGACTTAAGACCAGACAGACTTTCCGGACAAACAGGAATCGCCCGGCCTTCCTTATAAAGCTGGACAACTTCCGGACAAGGTTTTGAGCTCCCATCAAAACGGCAATTAAATCCGGCAAGACAGGCGCTTACAACATATTTATCTTCATTTTTATCTTCCATCTTTTTTTTCAGCCTTTTTGAATGATTCCCTTCTTATCGCCATTCCCTCTTTTACCGCCCTTCTGGTCTGTTCTTCCGCCTCCTGAATTTGCGGCACATTGGTATAATAAAGCGCGCCACTATCAAGATTTTGTTCTTCCTGAATCTGGTTATATCTTTTCCAGGCTGGAATGTGATTTTCCAGTATTGGCGTAAAAATGGCAAAAAAGAACCACAGGCCCACAACCCATATAAAAAGCTTTATCAAGCCTTTAGACCTCATTTCCCCTCCGCGTCCAGATAAAATTATAAAACCGCCCCAGATGTGAACCTGGAGCGGTATTTAATTTAATTCAATGTCAAAAAACTAGATTTGAGCGGTAATTTCGGGGAAGATCTTATAGAACATAATCCAGGCCATTAGCAGCGTGAGGCAAAGGCTCAGTGATTGGCCGCAGACATACAGAATAACAGGCTTTCCGCCGGCAAAATATTTGCCCAGCTCGCGGAAGTTTGTTGTCAGACCAATGGCGACAAAGGCAAGGGCAAAGAACCAGCCACGCAGGGGAAC
>CAYNKM010000062.1:0-8018 GCA_964397795.1 uncultured Desulfovibrio sp.
CCAATTAAACCGATAATACAGCCCTGCAGAATAAAAATTCTTTTTATCATCGAGCGGGTGGCGCCCATGGACATCATTACCGCGATATCCCTTGTCTTTTCCATGACAAGCATCACAAGACTGGTAACAATGGAAAAAGAGCCGATCATGACAACCATCGCCAGAAGAATAAACATTCCGAATTTTTCCAGCTTGAGAGCGGCGAAAATATTCGCATTCATATCCATCCAGCTGCGCACATAAAAGGGTGCCCCGAGCGTTTCTGCCAGTTCTAGTGCCGTCTGATCCGCATTGAAGAGATCATTTACCGTTATTTCAATTCCTGACAGATAATCGTCCGGATAACCCAGAATTTCTATGGCCGCCGGGATGGAGACAAATGCCAGGGACGAATCATATTCGTACATTCCGGTGCGGAAAATGCCGGCGACTTCATATGGACGGATTCGCGGCTGATAGCCGCTGACCCCTTTTTGACCAGACGGTGAAAGAAGGTTCACCCTGCTTCCGGGAAAAAGTCCAAGACGTTTTGCCAGTTCATCGCCAATAATAATACCGGGAAGCCCTTCCTTGTTCAGGTTGTTCAGGACATTCTGGCCAAGCGGTCTTAACATGGAAAGAACTTCCGGCGCGGTGGCGGGATCAATTCCCCGCAGCACGACTCCCTTTACCCCTGTCCCTGAAGAAAGCATGACTTCAGAATATACAAAGGGCATGGCGCCGGTTACGCCCCTGGTTTCCTTTATTCTGCGGAGCAATCCGGGCAAATCCTTGCCAAATGCGGAAGAAACATGGGATAAGACAATACCATGGGCGTTCGCGCCCAGAATTTTATCCCTCAAGTCGGTGCTCATGCCATTGTAAACGCCAAGAACAAGAACCAGCGCGCCTACTCCGAGAGCGACTCCGAGAATGGACATCAGGGATATAATAAAAATAAAGGTCTGCTGACCCCTATTAAAAAGATAACGGGATGCGATAAAATATTCAAAGGACATAAACGACTCTTCTCAGGCAGGGAACAGAATTTAATATTCCGGCCTCAAGAGAGGAAACAGGATTACTTCACGGATAGTCGGAGAATCTGTAAGCAGCATTACAAGCCTGTCTATGCCCACACCCTCTCCCGCGGCCGGAGGCATGCCATACTCCAAAGCCCGTAAAAAATCTTCATCCATACTATGCGCCTCTTCATCTCCGGCTTCCTTCTCCCGGCGCTGCTCTTCAAAACGCAGACGCTGGTCAACAGGATCATTAAGTTCGGAAAAGGCGTTGGCAAGCTCCCTGCCGGTGATGAACAATTCAAATCTGTCCGTCAATTCGGGATGGCCATCCGTTCTGCGGGACAGAGGCGATATTTCTGCCGGATAATGATAAACGAAGTGCGGCTGGATAAGCTTGCCTTCCACATCCAGATCAAATAGCTTTGCCTGTAATTTCTGAAGGCTCTCCCCTTCCAGAATCTTTTCTCCCCGGCTTCTGATATATTCTTTAACCTTATTGTAATTGTTGTAGAAATCCGGCTCATGCCCCCCTATTTCCCTCAGGGCGTCATAAAAGCTAATCCGCTTCCAGGTTCCGGGAGCAAGATTGATTTCAGTTCCCTGATAGACAATTTTTTCCGAACCGCAGACTTTTCGGGCCAGATGGGCAAAAAGCTCTTCGGTAAGATCCATCAGATTGTGGAAATCCGCGTATGCCCAGTAAAATTCACAGGAGGTAAATTCCGGATTATGACGGGTGTCAATGCCTTCATTGCGGAAATTCCTGTTCAGCTCAAAAACTTTTTCAAAACCGCCTACAAGCAGACGTTTTAAATATAGTTCTGGAGCGATGCGCAAATACAGATCCAGATCAAGAGCATTGTGATGGGTCTGAAAAGGCCTGGCGGTCGCGCCCCCGGGAATCGGATGCAAAACCGGGGTCTCCACTTCAATAAAACCCCGATCCTCCATGAAACGGCGAAATTCTCTGACAATCTGACTGCGTTTTAAAAATATTTCCTTGCTTCGCGGCGTCACTATCAAATCGACATAGCGCTGGCGGTAGCGTGTCTCCAGATCCTTTAATCCGTGATATTTCTCCGGCAGAGGACGCATTGACCGGCTCAAAAGTTTGAGGCTTTCACAGGAAATAGTCAATTCCCCTGTCTTTGTGCGGAAAAGATGGCCAGTCACTCCCACGATGTCGCCGATTTCAAGCTTTTTTACAATGAAATATTCTTCTTCGGACATATGCTCGCGGGAAGCATAACATTGAATACGGCCCGATTCGTCCATTATATGAAAAAAAACCACCTTGCCGAAAGATCGCAATGACATTATCCGCCCGGCGCTGGTAAAACTTTCCTCGATTTCCCGAAGCTCACTGTCATCTTTTTCCCCAAAACGTTCCAGAAGAACATTCACATTATACTGCTTGTGAAAATCGTTTGGAAAAAGGGAAACACCCGCGTCCAGCAAGTCGCAGGCTTTTGTCACGCGATTTTTAACGACTTCATTAAGATCATCATGCTCCGCAAAGCTTTCAAGCATGGGCATGAAATAAGCAGTATGCCTTGATTTGGTTCCTAGTTTGATTTTGGGCTTTGATGCCGGTTTGCGAGTATCCACAAACGCCCCCTTGCCAAGGCGGAAATTTATATACTACGGTGTTACGAAAGATTGTAGAATTTATGATATATGTTTTTTTGCGTCAAGAAGAAGCAAAGCTTGCCATTGCAAAGATCGCTATTATTATATATTGATAAATGCCGGAAGAAATTTAAAAATCCTTTTTAAAGCCTGTTTCTGATCATGAAAAATTCGGGATTCCATCATTGCCGGCAATCCTGAAAAAGGACAGGCAAAAGATTTTAGTCCTCGCTGTTTATAAAACATATACCATAAAGGGTTACTGGAATTTACATCAAATATCAGTCTCTCAAACGGAGGAAAGATTGAATCAATTCAGCCGCAACCTGATGCTCTGGGCTCTTATTGTCCTGGCCATGGTTATGCTTTTTAATATGTTCCAGCAGCCGCAAGGCGGCGCCACCCGAATTCCTTTTACCGAATTTATGCAAAAGGTTGAAGACGGGCAAATCCTCTCTGTGA
This sequence comes from uncultured Desulfovibrio sp., assembly GCA_964397795.1. Taxonomy (GTDB): domain Bacteria; phylum Desulfobacterota; class Desulfovibrionia; order Desulfovibrionales; family Desulfovibrionaceae; genus Desulfovibrio. The sequence goes on from CAYNKM010000062.1 coordinate 3,096, forward strand.
CCATGCAGGGTCAATCCCTGACCGGTAATACTTCCGATAATCATAAAATCCAGACTTATGCGCCAAAGGATGCCAATCTGGTGAATCAGCTTATGGAAAAAAAAGTTGAAATCAGGGTGGAGCCACCGGAAGAATCTCCCTGGTATATGACTCTCCTTGTTTCATGGTTTCCCATGCTTTTGCTAATCGGCGTCTGGATTTTCTTTATGCGCCAAATGCAGAATACAGGCGGAAAAGCCATGAGCTTTGGCCGATCAAGAGCCAGACTGTTAAATCAGGATAACGCGAAGGTCACCTTTGAAGATGTCGCCGGTGTGGATGAGGCAAAGGACGAACTGTCCGAAGTGGTGGAATTTTTGTCCAATCCCAAAAAATTCACCCGCCTTGGCGGGCGCATACCCAAGGGAGTCCTTCTTGTGGGACCTCCAGGCACAGGTAAAACCCTGCTGGCAAGAGCGGTGGCAGGCGAGGCGGGAGTCCCTTTCTTTTCCATATCAGGTTCCGATTTTGTTGAAATGTTCGTGGGCGTTGGCGCCTCCCGAGTAAGGGATCTGTTTGTCCAGGGCAAAAAAAACGCTCCCTGCCTAATCTTTATTGACGAAATTGACGCGGTCGGACGCCAGCGTGGAGCCGGTCTTGGCGGCGGCCATGATGAGCGCGAACAGACTCTCAACCAGCTTCTTGTTGAAATGGACGGCTTTGAAAGCAATGAAGGTGTTATTCTGATTGCCGCCACAAACAGGCCGGATGTTCTGGACCCCGCGCTTCTCCGTCCCGGGCGATTTGATCGCCAGGTAGTGGTACCCACCCCAGATTTAAGGGGAAGAAAAAGAATACTGGAAGTTCATACCCGCCGCACACCTCTGGCAAAAGATGTGGATCTGGACGTTCTGGCAAGAGGCACGCCAGGCTTTTCCGGCGCCGACCTGGAGAACCTTGTCAATGAGGCTGCTCTTCAGGCTGCAAAACTGAATCAGGAAAAGCTGGACATGAGGGACTTTGAATATGCCAAGGACAAGGTTCTCATGGGACGGGAAAGACGCTCTCTCATCCTTTCTGATGATGAAAAACGTATAACCGCCTACCATGAGGGCGGCCATGCCCTGGCCGCAAGGCTTCTTCCAGGTTCTGATCCTGTTCATAAAGTAACAATTATACCAAGAGGCCGCGCCCTTGGCGTCACAATGCAATTGCCCGAGGAAGATCGTCACGGATATTCGCGCAATTACCTGCGCAATAATCTTGTTGTCCTTCTGGGAGGCAGGGTTGCGGAAGAACTGATTCTCGATGACATAACTACTGGTGCCTCCAACGACATTGAGCGCGTTACCCGTATGGCCAGAAAAATGGTTTGCGAATGGGGAATGAGTGAAAACGTGGGGACCCTGTCCATTGGCGAAACAGGCGAAGAGGTCTTTATAGGCAGGGAATGGGTCCAAAATAAAAATTACAGCGAAGAAACCGCAAAACTGGTGGATACGGAAGTCAAACGCATTGTTGAAGAAGCCCATAGCCGCTGCCGCAAACTTCTGGAAGATAACGCCGATACCCTTCATCGTATAGCCGCCGCGCTTCTGGAAAGGGAAACAATAACGGGAGAAGATCTTGATCTTCTTATGGAAGGGAAGGATTTGCCACCCCTGGATGACGAAAAGCCCAGAAAAACCGTCCTGATCAAGGAAGAAGTCGTTGAAGAAAGCAGCGCGGAATTCCAGAAGGATCTGGATAAGGCCGCTGACAGGACTGAAGATTTCAAGATTGAAAAAAACAGGGATGACGAAGACAAAAAATCATGACACATGGGAATGCGCGCAAGGTCATATCCATTCGGCTTCACCGGATTTCGGGCTGATGGGTATAGTAAATCTGACCTGTGATTCCTTTTTTGATGGAGGAGAAATACAAAACGAATCAGGATTGCTGGAAAAAGTAAAAAAACATATATCTGGAGGCGCCGATATAATAGATCTGGGAGCCGAATCCACCCGGCCCGGCGCGGAAACCGTATCTTCGTCCGGGGAAATTTCCAGGCTTGCGCCTGCCATTGAGATTGTTCGCCAGGCCTATCCTGACATTCAAATATCTGTTGACACTCGCAAGGCGGTTACCGCAAAAGCGTGTCTCAATCTGGGCGCGCATATTATAAATGATATATCCGGACTTCAACATGATCCCGGCCTGGTTGAAATCCTTGCGGACTATAAACCTGGATATGTATTGACGCATAGCAGGGGCGAACCAAAAAATATGCAGGATCGGCCTGAATATGTTAATGTGGTTGATGAAATACGCTTTTTTTTTGAGAACGGCCTTGATAGGCTGCAAAAGGCAGGTCTTCCGGAAAACAATATAGCGCTTGATCCTGGAATTGGTTTTGGCAAAAGCCTGGAACATAATCTTGAAATTATCAGAAAGCTTCCCCTGTTTCTGGAATTTGGCAGGCCTCTCATCCTGGGCCTGTCCATGAAATCCCTGTTTGGCCAGCTTTTGGGCCATGAAAAGGAAAAAAGAAGTTCTGATACAGCAATAGCTTCCGCGATATGCTGGAACAAGGGAGTTTTCTGGCATAGAATCCATGAACCTGCCAAAGTCAGGGATGCTCTTGTCATGGCAAGGGCTTTTCAGAGTTAAAGGGACTCATTTGCCTTGCTTATATGACGCGCTTCAATTTATTTGCCAAAGCCGTATCCTGGTTGCGGGATGCTTTTAAAAGCGGATTTATTTAAATGCAAATTGCCCACATAGCGATGGACTGGAGAGACTGGCTGGATATTGCCCTGGTAAGCTTTCTGGTTTACCAAATCTTCCAGCTCGTCCGCGGTTCCAGAGCGGTTGCCATTCTTACTGGTCTGGGTATTCTTACCCTGCTCTTTTTTATGGCAAGCGAAATGGGGCTTTATACCCTCACATGGATATTGCAATATATTTTCTCGTCAATTGTGGTATTGATTGTTGTTATCTTTCAATCCGATATTCGTCAGGCTCTGGGAGAAATAGGAGCGCACAGGATATTCAGGCGCAAGGCGCTTCAGTCTTCAGGCGTGGAGGAAGTGGTGAAGGCCTGCGTGGAAATGGCGAGACAGAGAATAGGCGCGCTGATTGTTATTGAACGCAGTATGCAGCTTGGCGACATGATAAAAAAAGAGGGCGTGCGTCTCGACGCGCTAATTTCCCATCAGCTACTTTTAAATATATTCTATCCCAAGGCTCCCATGCATGACGGAGCGGTTATTATCAGCGTGGGACGAATTATGGCCGCGGCGGTTATTTTGCCGCTGGCTGTCGCCAAGGGTCAGAATTTTGGTACGCGCCACAGGGCTGCCCTGGGCATTACGCGCGAAAGCGATGCCATTGCGATTGTTGTTTCGGAAGAACGGGGAGAGATTTCTGTCGCCATGAAAGGGGAACTGGCCCGCTCCCTTGACGCAACCCGTCTCAGGCAGGTTCTCAATGAAATTTTATGACAAATATATCGGCTGGAGAAAGACGCCAAATTACCTGCTGGCCCTTGCAGCCATTCTGATAGCTGTCTGTATGTGGTATTTTGTCCGGGTAGGCGAAACCATGGAGACACAGCTGGACATCAATCTTGATTATTCCGGTATTCCCCCCAATCTTGTAGTGACTTCAGGCCTGGTACATAAACTGAGTGTGCGCTTGAGAGGCCCCGCTGTCCTGATACGCACCATTCCCAAGGAAATGCGCAACCATATCATAAATCTTTCGATGATCAAAAAGGGAAAAACCGCCGTGCCAATGGGCGGGGAAGAGTTGACAGCGGTTTATCGCGCTTTTGAGATAATTGACATTCAGCCTCCACGGATTGAGGTCGAGGCAGACACCCTGATTGAACGGAATGTGCCTGTGAATACCGTTTTTGATTCCCCTCTGGGGGAAAATGCCCTACCTGTGGAAAATTTGACCGTTAAGCCTTCCACAGTAACAATCCGAGGCCCCGAATCCATCATCAATAATATTCCCAATATCCCTCTGACGATTCATCTTGATCCCAAGGCCGCGGATCTTATTGTTGATGAAACCAAAATTCTGGATACTCCCAGCCTTGTTACCGCGTCTCCCCCATCCGTCCGGGTAGGATTTCGTATAACAAGCGGCAGGGAAGTTATTCCCCGTATAACTTCTATCAATCTTTCTGGTCAGAACGCCTCCAATTATAAAATTGAACCTTCCGAGATGACTCTTCTTGTGGAAGTCCCAAAGCTCATGGCCAAAGATGAAAGTTATTTAAAGAAAATTAAATTGTACGCGCAGATTCCGGATCTTGCTTCTGGTGAAAGCCAGCCGGTGAAGGTTCGTGCTGATCTTCCAGAGGGAATGACCCTGGCCCACCCAATTAATGAAGATGTTATTATAAAAAGAATAAAATAATTCCTGCCTAAAAATGCGGGAAGGAACATAATAATGAGTGACAGTCTCTTTGGTACAGATGGAATGCGCGGTCAGGTTAATTCCTGGCCCATGACAGTTGATACGGCCTTGCGTCTTGGTCTGGCGGCTGGTATCAAATTTCGCCGCGGTCCGCATCGGGTTGTGATTGGAAAAGACACGCGCCTTTCAGGGTATATGTTTGAATCAGCCCTTGCTGCTGGTTTATGCGCGGCCGGTATGCACGTTATCATGACCGGACCAATGCCGACTCCCGCGATTTCTTTCTTAACCCGTAATATGCGCGCAGATCTGGGCGTTGTCATATCAGCTTCCCACAATCCCTTTAATGATAATGGAATAAAGTTTTTTGATTCCGAAGGATTCAAGCTGCCGGATCGTCTGGAGCAGGAAATATCCGCAATGGTTCTGGACAAGGACTTTAATTGGTCTTATCCGGCTCCGGACAAGGTGGGCAGGGCAACAAAAATTGAGGATGCGGGCGGACGCTATATAGTTTATATTAAATCCAGTTTT